>JAFDZJ010000247.1 GCA_018266965.1 Bacteroidota bacterium | reverse complement strand
AATACTATTTTCAAATGTTTTACAAACTTTCGAAGTTCCGAGATGAAAGTTTCATTTTCCGTTGTTTCTCCATAAACGAAAAAATAAGTATCCTTGGTACCGAAGCCAATTTTATTGAGCGTAAACATGATGAAATATAAAAAATCTACTTCGGAATTTACATCAAGATTGTTGTACAATACCAGTTGTCCATCGCTGATAGCTAAAAATTCGCACTGATTGTGATATAGGTTGATGTGGATTTCTTTTTTGTGCTTGTTGTTGATGGAATTTAAAAATTTCTCACCAGAAAAATTGAAACTGGTTGCAGCATCTTGATTTTTAATTTTGTGATAAAAGTTTTTTGGAAACGAATAATAAAACTGAATTCCAAATTTTTTATTAATGGAAAGCATGAGTTCCTCTTCTTGTCTTGACACTTCGGAATTGAAAGACAATAAGTCATAACCCAAGTCGTGATCCGAAAAACCATCGGGTACTATTGTGAAATGATTGATGGCAGAAAGAATCTCTATTTCTTTGAAATTTTGTTTTGCCAACACCTCTCCTAATTTTTCTAATAAAGAAAATCCTTGTTGTTCTTGATTTACAAAAAACGAATTTTCATCTAATACGCTTTTGTTTTTTACAATTTGATATTGTAAACAGTCTTTTGCGAATAATAATTTTAATCTCTCCATACTTGAAACAACAAATTTATTAAAATAATCTGTCATGGGAAATAAAAATTAAATTCTTGTCTCAATTAACCGCAATATGATAATTGGATAAATTTTTTAAAAATTATTAGGTAAGCTAATTGGATTAGATTATTTTTAATAGTATTGAAAAATATTAGTTGAGAAAAGTCATCTCTATTATAAGATAAAAATGTCGTAATTTTATACAATAAAAATTAAGTATTATGAAAAAATTATTAGGATTATTTTTAGTGTTGTTTTCAGTGGTGATTTTTGCACAAAAAAAATTAGAAAAACAAGTGGTAGAAGCTGGTTGTGGTATGTGTATCTACAATATGAAAAGCGACAAAGGTTGTGCTATTGCAGTGAAAATAGATGGCAAACCTTATTATGTTGAAGGGGTAAACAAAAAATCACTTGGTGATCCACATGCCGATAATGGATATTGCAATGTTACCAAAAAAGCTTTGGTAACAGGTGAACTAAAAAACAATAAATTCTATGCAAAAGAGTTTCAGTTTGTAGAAAACGATACGGCGAAAAAATAACCAACTCATAGTGTTTTATAACTCGACAAATATTCAGTTTGTCGAGTTTTTTTATAACAAATACACCATGATGTTCCCCGATTGATGGTGTAGTATTTCTGTATTATGAAATTCTAAATTCATTTGCTCGTTTAGGATTTGGTTTACCATTTTTTGTACTGTGCCATCTCCAATACCATGGACTATTTCTAGGATTTTCAAATTGTTTTCTCTACAAAAATCGAGTGTGTCCAATAGTTTTTTCTTTTGGATAAATAATCTTTCAAATCCTGAATATTCATTTGGGTTATCAACCAATTTATCAAAATGCAAATCCAAGACTAAATGCTTTTTTGCATGTTTTTTAGAATTGTTTTTCTTGGTGCTTTCGGTTTTTATTTCCATTTTCATACGATGATAGAGGGATTTGTCTTTCACAACTATTTCTTTTTGAGTGTATCGATGGACAAATCCAAATGTATCTTGGAAAAACACAATATCATCAATAATAGAAGTTACAATTCCTTCCAAATCTTCATCTATTACCGATACCATATCTCCTAATTTCATTTCTATTGATGCTTCAAGGTTTTTATATTGTTTTTTTTGAAATATTTGGACACTATTTTATTTCAAATAAAAACTCTTCAACTTTTGTTGAAGAGTTGTTTTTGGATGTTAAAAAATAATTATCCTTGTTTTTTATTCGCAGTTTTAGGAGCTGCTTTTGCTGTTTTGGTACTTGCTTTTGGAGTAGCTGTTTTTTCAGCTTTCGGAGCAGCAGTTTTTTTAGTAGCGGTTTTTTTTGCAGGTGCTTCTACCGGTGTTGTTTCTTCTGCTGTTTCGGTAGTTTCCTCAATTATTACAAAGCTTTCCGGAGTGATATATCCAGCTTTGTGGAGTAGATTGTACCACTGTGCTAGTTTTTTAATATCCGAAATATAGACTCTACTTTGGTCATAATTAGGAAGTGCAACTCCCATGAATTCTTTTAACTCGCTTTCGGTAGATTTGTGGTGCAAAGTTGCTGTGTAGTCATTTGTTTTAGCGATATTTTGAAATACCTCGAACAACGGAACTTCTTTATCCAGAGTGAACATAGCAATATTATCCAACAAACTTACTTGTGATGAGTTGCCAATGCTAACTTTCTTTTTTGTGGAAATATCTTCGATGATAAATCCATTTTTCACTTGTGAAACTAATTTGAAAAGTCCTGGTTTACCAGAAATTGAAATGATTTTCTCTAACTGCATAATGCTTTAATTTTATTGTAATATACTTATTTTATTTTTGTTAAATGTTATTTTGGAAATCTCATTTTGTAGGATACACTCACATCTCCTTGGGATATTTTGTTTAATTTGCCTTTCACTAATTTTTTCTTGAGAGGCGATAGCAAATCTGTGAATAAGATACCTTCGATATGGTCATATTCATGTTGGATTACTCTGGCACGAATATCCGAAAAAGTTTCTGTTTTTTTTACAAAATTTTCATCAAGATATTCAATGACTATAGTTTCTTTTCTTTTTACATCTTCTCGTACATCGGGAATAGAAAGACAGCCTTCGTTGAATTTCCATTCTGCACCACTTTCCTCGATGATTTTGGCATTGATGAATACTTTTTTGAAGGTTTTCAGTTCCTCTGCAATTTCAGCATAATCTTCGTCTTCGGATAGTGGAGAAACATCAACACAAAAAAGCCTAATGTCCAATCCTATCTGTGGAGCTGCCAAACCAATTCCGTTGGCACCATACATAGTCTGGAACATATTATCTATTAACGAATTTAGCTCTGGGTAATCTGCGGAAATATCTGTGCATTTTTTTCTGAGAACCGGGTCTCCAAAAGCTCTAACTGGTAATATCATTTTTTTATTTTTTCTAAATAATTTTGCAAAATTATAGTAGCACTCATTTTATCAATTAGTCCTTTGTCTTGCCTTGCTTTTTTGTTTTTTCCACTTTGGCTTATAAAAAAAGAAGCCATTTTGGAGGTAAATCTTTCGTCCAATCTATCAATTTTTATGGCAGGAAATTCATTGGAAAATATATTGATAAATTTCAAAATATCTTGTTCTATTTCCGATAGATTTCCTTTCAAATCTGTGGGAAGCCCTACTACTAGTATTTCTACTAGGTTTTGCTTTGTGTATTTTTGGAAAAAACTCAATAGCTCTGCTGTTGCAACCGTTTCCAATCCGCTTGCTATCAGTTGCAAATCGTCTGTAGCTGCAATTCCGCATCTCGCTCTTCCATAATCCAATGCTAATATCTGTCCCATAGATTTGCAAATGTACTAAATTTTGAAAAATATGCAGACCATGATTTATTTTAGTTACTAATTCAATATTTATTTATAATTTAGTTTCTCCAAATTTTATACCATGAAAAAATTAATTCTTGTAAGGCATGCCAAAAGTGATTGGCCGGAAAACACTGACGATTTCGATAGACCACTTTCCCAGTCCGGAATACACGATGCAATGAAAATGTCTGATTTTTTGAAATTTAATGGTATAGAAATAGAAAAATTGGTAACTAGCCCAGCGAAAAGAGCATTGGAAACTTGTAATATTTTCAATGATACTTTCGAAGTTGAGTGTAGTAAACAACCCAAATTATACAATCCCTCTGAAAATAATTTCTTATCGGTAATACGAGATTTGGACGATTCGGTACATTCTGTTGCTTTGTTTTCTCATAACAATGGAATCTCCAATTTTGCCAATTATATGACCGGAGATATTTTTCATTTCCCAACTTGTGGAGTAGCAATATTTGAAGTTGATTGTGAAAAATGGACTGACTTTGAATCCGAAGATAAGAAAATGACTCATTTTTTTGAACCTCAAAAAATTTGATTATTTTTTTAAATGACCAAAATACTCCTACTTTCCGATAATCATTCCTATTTGGACGACAGAATTTTGTACTATGCACAACAAGCCGATGAAATTTGGCATGCTGGAGATTTTGGAATTGATGTTGCAGAAAAATTACAATCGATAAAGCCTTTGAAGGGTGTGTATGGTAATATTGATAACCAACAAATCCGAAATGCTTACCCTGAATTTTCAACTTTTTTTTGTGAAAATGTAAAAGTACTTATGTTGCATATTGGAGGTTATCCAGGCAAATATACTTCTCTTGCCAAACAACAAATATTAGCCTTGCAACCACAACTTTTCATTTCCGGACACTCTCATATATTGAAAGTACAATTCGATTCCAAAAACAATCTGTTGCATATCAATCCCGGTGCTTGTGGTAATATTGGTTGGCACAAAACTAGAACCATGATAAGATTCGTGATAGATGGAGCAGAAGTAAAAGACTTGGAAGTAATAGAGCTAGGGAATAGATGAGTTTTAGTTTTTAGTAAAAACATGGCAATAGGAGTTTTGTGAAAATAGGAAACGATACAATTTGTTTTTAGTTTTTTTTAAAAAAATTGTAAGCTTTACAGTACATTTGCAGGATATAATTGCACTATGAAAGAACTTCGAAAGCAAGAAATGCTATTTTTGCTATACCGTATTTTTTTGGTTTATATATTCTTCCAATTAGCTAGATTGCTTTTTTGGTGGTACAATAGAGAACTTGTAAAAGTAGATTCCTTCTCCGATTATCTCAATTTGTCCTATCATGGTTTGCAATTTGACACCACAGCAATATTATATGTTAATGGACTTTTTATAGTATTGAGTATATTGCCTCTAACTATTAATTCCAGTAAAAGATTTCAGAAATTTTTATTTTGGTTATATTTTATAAGTAACGGGATTGCTTTGGCTATGAATTTTGGGGATTTTATTTATTTTAAATTTTCACAAGCCCGACTTACAACTACCGCAGTACAAGTAGCCAAAAACGAAACCAATATATCGAAGGTTTTTTGGGTCTCTTTTCTTCAACACCCGTCGGTTGTTATTATATATATTTTAATGATGATTATTTGGGTATGGTGCTATCGTAAATTTAAAATAACAGAAGAAAAGCCTAAAAAATTATTTCCTTATTTTACTTTATCATTTCTATATCTATGTGTTGTAGTTATATTGTCTATCGGAGGGATTAGAGGAGATTTCCAGCATAGTACAAGACCTGTGAATTTGGTTGATGCTAATAGATATGTGAAAAATCCAACCCAAGCCAATTTGGTACTCAACTCTGTTTTTTCATTTTTCAGAACGATGAACACTAATAATTTTCAGGAAGTACATTTTGTCGATGAAAAATTTATTCAAGAAAACATACATCCCTATAAGTTATATACCGACAACAATCCCGAACCAAAACCCAATATCGTTATTTTTATTTTGGAAAGTTTTGGTAAAGAATACAGTGGAGCATTTAACAAAAATACAACAATAAAAAACTTCGTTTCCTACACTCCATTTGTGGATAGCTTGGCACAGCACAGTCTTATCTGGACCAATGCTTTTGCCAATGGCAGACAATCTATACATGGCATGAGTTCGGTATTGGCCGGAATACCAAGTCTTACCGATGCTTTTACCAGTTCTCCTTTTTCCAACCAAAAAATCCAATCCATTGTTTCTATTACCAACGAAATGGGTTATGATACCTCATTTTATCATGGTGCTCCCAATGGGAGTATGGGATTTTTGGGATTTGGAAATATTTTGGGTTTCAAACATTATTACGGGAAAACCGAATATAACAATGATACCGATTATGATGGGATTTGGGGAATTTGGGACGAACCTTTTTTTCAATATTTTGCTAAAAATTTAGCACAAACCAAGCAACCATTCATGACTACTTTATTTAGTGTTTCCTCCCATCACCCTTTCAAGGTGCCGGAAAAATATAAAGGAAAATTCCGAAAAGGTCCTCTGGAAATCCATGAACCGATAGGTTATACAGACTATTCATTGAAAAAATTTTTTGAAACAGCACGAAAGATGCCTTGGTATAGCAATACTATTTTTGTTTTGGTTGCTGATCATACCAACCAAATTGGTTATGCTGAATATGAGAAGGCTATGAATAGATTTGCGATTCCTGTTTTGTTTTATTCTCCCAATCCTGCCTATAAATTGCAAGGCGAAATTACAGAAACTACCCAGCAAATGGATATTTACCCAACATTAGCTGATTTGATTGGTTATCATAAAAAAATTAGAAGTTGGGGAAGAAGTGTGGTTTCTCCAGAACAAGGAGTCCCAATTGTTGTGAATTCCGACTCGGTGATGGAAAATTTTATCATCGGAAAATATATCTATCGATTTGATGGGAAAAATGTAATTGGAGTTTTTGACAAAAAAGATTTGAATATGGAAAAAAATATTCTCAATCCAAAAAATCCTGAAATAGAAAGAGGGATCTTGCTTTGCAAAGCGTGGTATCAAGATTATATGTACAGGGTAATCAATCGAAAATTGCAATAGCAAAGATTTGGATTGTTATAAGTGGTAAAAAAACTTTGCCCCAAAAAAGTGTTTTCTTTTTGAGGCAAAGTTTGGAAATTTATTACAGGTTCTTATTATTTCTGTAGAAACTGGTTCAGTTTGTCTTTCGCTTTGTTCACTTCGGCATCTACATTTTTTTTAACCTCATCATTTTTGGCTTTCAAATCTGCTTTTGCTTTATCAACCCCGTTTTGGATGTCGGTTTTGGCTTTGTCAGTAGTGTTTTTAATATCTGTTTTAGCTTTTTCTACTTTGGTGTCCACTTGGTTTTTTATCTCCGATTTGGTGTTTTCTACAACTGTTTTCGGCAAATTTTGTACAGCATCTTTGGTGGTTGTAACCGCTTCTTTCACATTTTTTACAGGGTCGTAAGCAGGGACAGAACTATCGTCCTTTGTACTTTCTAGAGTTTTTATACCAGAGGAAGAAACGCCGCTAGAAATGGATTGAGAAGCTGTATTGGCAGCTTTTTCGAAATCGGTATTTACTTTTCCCCCACCTTTTACTAGCTCGGTTTTGGTACTTTCATATTTTTGTTGAGCTTCTTGTAGGGCAGCTTTTGCAATAGCAATTT
>JAFDZJ010000246.1 GCA_018266965.1 Bacteroidota bacterium | reverse complement strand
GTTATAAGTATTATGCAGAAATGAAAGTGCAGCAGCAAAGTTGTTTCTGTTAAATAAAATAACAGATGTGTCAATGTTCCTTGAAAGCATTATCAATTCTTCATGATTTGCCGTACTTTCCATGTAGCCCAATATATCACCCGTATTAGCTTGTTCATTTTCTTTTGCAAATAGTTTTACGAGTTTGCCTGATGTTTTTGTTACGATTTCTTTGGGGGCGTTAATAGAAGTAAGTTTTGCGTTGGCGTTTACAACATCAGGGTATTGAATGAACCAACAAACTGCAACTAACAGAATAATAGTAAGGAGAAAAAACATAGTGCCGTACCTGATAAGAAAGCCAGGTTTATTAGATACAATCTCTAGCACCATTTCTGAACGCTGGTATCTGTTTATAGTCGTTGGTTCGTTATTTATACTTTCTTCTGGCATATTAATTACCGAGTTCTAATTGGTTTTTTACAAGTTCGTAATATTTACCTCTTTTGTTTGTTAGCTCATTGTGATTTCCTTCTTCTATTATTTCACCATTTTGCAAAACAATAATTTTATCAGCATCTTTTACAGTACTTAGCCTGTGTGCTACCACAATAACCGTTCTGCCTTTAAAAAATTCATGCAGGTTTTCCATGATGGCTTTTTCATTGTTGGCATCTAAAGCATTCGTTGCTTCATCAAAAAATAAAAACTGGGGATTTTTATAAACAGCCCTTGCAATTAATATCCGCTGCTTTTGCCCTGCACTTATACCGTTACCCTCTGCACCTATTTTGGTGTTAAAGCCCAGAGGCATACTTTCTATAAAAGATAAGATGTTGGCTACTTTACAGGCATGAATAAGCTTTTTATAATCAGGGTTTTCATCACTAACTGCAATATTTTTTTCAATACTATCACTAAAAATAAAGCCATCCTGCATTACACTACCCGTTATACTTCGCCAATAAAAAGGGCTTACATATTTTAAACTGCTCTCGCCAATTTTTATTTCGCCTTGATATGTTTCGTAAAATTTTTGAATAAGTTTTAAGATGGTCGTTTTGCCGCTACCGCTCATGCCAACAATAGCTGTTACCTTACCACTTGGGAAAGTTGTATTGATAGTTTTTAGAACGGGCTGATTACCTGCACCCGCATAGGTAAAGTTTAAGTTTTGTAGTTGTATGCTGCAATCATCCGACAGGTGATTATTAAATTGTGTTTGGCTTGGTTCTTCATCGTTAAGCTGGTGGATTTCGTTAAGGCGTTCTAAACTAATTTTTGCATCCTGTGCCTGCTGTGAGAAGTGAATTAATTGTTCTACAGGGCTATTTAGCTGACCGATGATGTATTGTATGGCCAGCATTTCTCCCAATGTTAGATTGCCTTTTAAAACTAGGGTTGCAACAATGTATGTAATGAAAATATTTTTGCCCTCGTTTATAAAAAAAGCCCCAGCTTGTTGGTATTGACTTAGTGAAAGAGATTTAAAGTTTAGTTTGAATACAGAGGCCTGTAGGCTTTCCCATTCCCAACGTTTTAAATGCTCGGCATTATTGAGTTTAATTTCCTGCATACCGTGTATAAGTTGCATGGTTGCAGAATTTTCTTTGCTTAATGCAGCAAAGCGGCTGTAATCTAATTTACGGCGGTATTTTAGAAATAGCCTTATCCAAAAAAAATAGAGGATGCTACCGGTAGCAAAAATTGTAAAAATGGTAGTGTTGAAATATAACAACACAAAGGAAAAAGTAATCAGGTTAAATATTGAAAATATGGTTTGCAGCGCTGTGCCGGTGATGAAACTTTCGATACGTTTATGGTCATTAATCCGTTGTAAAATATCACCGGTTTGTTTTGTATCAAAAAAGCTTAATGGCAGTTTCATCAGCTTTATCCAGAAATCCGATAGGATGGCAAGATTGATATGTGTACTTACAAAAAGCAAAATACGGCTTCGGATGAAATCAACGATAGTACGGGCAAAGAATAGAGTAAACTGTGCAATTAAAATTAACTGAATAAAACTAAGATTTTGAGTGTTTATTCCAGTATCTACGATGCTTTGGGTTAGAAATGGAAAAATTAATTGAAGTAAACTACCGAGCAATAAACCCAGGAAAAGCTGAAAAATCTGTGCCTTATATTTTATAGCGTAGTTTAATAGTAAACCCCAACCAATGCCCTTACTTTTTTCATTTTCCTGTTCGTAAAAAGCGGCGGTTGGTTCTAATAGTAAGGCGATGCCAGTTTGTCTGTTACTATTGTTACTACTTATCCAGCTTTGTTTCAATTCATCCGAGGTTAATTTGATTATCCCTTTTGCGGGGTCGGCAATGATGAATTTATTCTTAGTTACTTTATAGAGAACAACAAAATGGTTTTGATTCCAGTGGAGAATGCAGGGCAGCTTTACTTCTTTCCTTAATTCATAGAATGCAAGTTGTGCAGCAATAGCTCTAAAGCCAATTTGTTCAGCAGCATCACTTATACCAAGGATATTAACACCCTCCTTTCCAATTTCTGTTAGCATTCTGAGCTTTTCCATACTAAAGTTACGGCCATAGTATTTACTAACCATATAAAGACTGGTTGGGCCGCAATCCATTTGATTGCGTTGACGAAGGAATGGAAAACTCAAATTAGTTAAGATTATTTTTTAAAAATAAATCTAAGTCGTCTGGAGAAATGTCTTTTTTTAATATTAGACCTTTATTGTCTAAAAGAAAATTAGTTGGGTATTTTTTTATAAATATTTTTTCAGTTTCCTTACCATCTGTATCAAGAAATTGCAACCAATTTAATTTAAATTTGGCTATTGTATTTTGCCAATTTATTTCATCTTTCTTTGCGTCGACAGATATAGCGAGTATTTCAAACCCATTCACTTTATTTGAATCATAGAGTTTTTTGTAATAGGGAAATTGTGCAATACAGGGAGTACAATAAGAAAACCAGAAATCTACTAATGTATATTTTCTTTTTGAAACTATACTCAAAAGACTATCTTTTCCTCCTAAGAAGATATTAGGCATTTGATTGCCTTCAACTAGTTGTAAATCATGAATTATACTATTGTTTAGTGCTTTAAAGGTTTTCGTATCTTTTACTCTATCGGAAAAACTTTGGAGTGTGTTTAAAATATTCCTTTTGTCATTTTCGCTTCTAATATTATAATAGTTCAAAGATAAATCCCATAATGCAACAATTGAGTTTGGGTTTTTCAAAATATATTTTTTCATCACTTGTAGTTTACCTGCTAAATCATATATCTCTCCGGTTTGCTTATTGACAAATCTTTTATATAGATTTTGTAAGTATAAATATTCTCTGTTTTCTTTTGAAAGATTTCCAATAATTATATCCTTTTCTTTAAAAAGGTCTACCAATTTTATAGTAACTCGATTATTGCCAACAAAAAAATAATGTGAGTAAGCAATAGTGCCTGTTAATGTATCTAAATATCCAATTTGAAACGGATGAGGGTAACTTGTTAATATACATATATTATATTCTTTCGAACTACCTTTCAAAAATTTTGCTGAATTCATTAAAGTAGAAACTGTATCAGTATATTTAAAGTCATTGTAGTCATTAGAATCTGAATAAATACCTCCTTGAATAACAAATCTACTACCCAAATAGAAGTTAGATTCTATATTGATACTTCCAATCTTTTCTGTAGTTTGCCCGAAGCAAATGCCTGTAATTGATAAAAAAATTAAAACTGTTAATAATCTCATTTCATGAAATTTAAAATACTCTTGATCTTTGTTAAGACCAAGTGTATAACCGATAAATGTTAACCGATTTTCCAAACATATGGTCCAGCCCTGGTAGAATAACTCGTTATACTATTCATAAGAGCTCATGGAAGACAGCATTTCCAATTATATATTCCAACTCCGGTAAGACAAGCCAAGTTATTGTAACTACTAGTACAAAGAGGTTGGGATAAATTACAAGGGCCTGTGCAATCGCCACCTTCAACTGGAGCATCTCCGCCTTTTACTTTTTCATTTCTTTTCTAGTTAATTTCTTCATAGTTTAAATTTTTAACTAATTAAATTTGTTATTGTCGACTAATTAATTTTTAATTATTATAATAACAATTAAGATACATCAGGATTATTGATCGAGATTTATGATACTTGCGAATAAATTATCATAAGTAAATCTGGATATTGAAATTGCATGAAAGCAAAAAATATACTTGGTCTTAATAAAAGACCAAGTATATGTGATAAAGTTCTGCTAGCTAGGGGTACAGCATTTCCAATTGTATTGTCCAGATCCAGTAGAACAACCTTTTAAACTGTTGCAAAGAGCCTGAGGAAGGTTACAAGGGCCTGTGCAATCGCCACCTTCAACTGGAGCATCTCCGCCTTTTACTTTTTTCATTTCTTTTCTACTTAATTTTTTCATAATTAATAAATTTAAATTATTTATGTTCTGCAGTTGCAGCAAAACAATCTGTTTAAGTAACAAAGAAGCAACTATACTTTCCTCGTCAGGTTTAGTATTTCTTTGTGTTTATTGCAATATTTTGTCACATTAGTAAGCAACTAAGTCTGGTATTATTTTTTGAAAGTCATCTATATTATATTTTCTTGGTAAAGTTTTTCCATTAATAAAAAAAGTGGGAGTAACACGAATATTAGATTGTTGATACCAATTTCGGTGAGCTTCTAATTCAGTTTGAACAATTATATTTTCACTCGGATTCCATATGTCACTCCATTTTTTTAAATCCATTAAATGAAACCAATCTGAAAGCATTCCTTGCAATTGCTTGTTACTTTTTAAAGTAGCTGCTTTCCGTAATATGGCAGTTGTAGCTAAGGTTAGCATTTCATTAGGTTCAGCAGGGTCACAAAAAAGACGTACTTGGACAGCCAATTCTTGAGGATACTGAACTAACAGTGTATCTAATAATTTGTGAGCTTTTGCACAAGGACCACAGTAGGGGTTGCAAGCAACAGTTATTCGTATTGGTGCTGAAGGATTACCAAGTACCAAATCATTTTCCCAAATGCTAATGTTAACTTCTTGTTCCCTAGAAATAAGCCCTTCAAAAATCATAGTGTCAGTTTTCCATTTTCGTAGATCAGCAGCTTTTTGATGCAGGGTTATATTATTTTTTATTAATTGTTTTATGGGCAGAAGAATTGCTGTTAATAACAAAACAAGAATTAAATAGATTAATAAAGTCACTTGAGTTATTCCGACAAAAGAAACTGTTGGCAGTACAATAGTAAATTGTAAAATTAAAACTGCCACAAGAGCCAAACATAAGGCACAATATTTTTTTATGATAATTGCTTGTGTATAAATGCTCCAGCCCGCAACTGCTATTCCTGTAAGAGCCAAGCAATAGATAACTTTTGCCAAAGTTGGATAAAGTGGAGCAAATAAAATTGCTAAAAATTGGGTTGCAAAGTATATTAATCCCGCATCTGCAGGAGTAAAACCGATAATACTTTTGGCTTGTTTGCTCTGCAACACAGTTTCACAGCCCCCGGCACTCACTGCACCACAAACTTGCCTAACTAATTTATTTTGATAACCTAACTCTGTTGCTAATATAAAAAAGGAAACTATCAATCCGACTAATGATAAGAAACCAAAGATGTTAGAAAAAACTGAGGATGGTTGTAAGGTCTCCCAAAAAAATATTGCTAACCCCACACAAATTCCAATGACAGCAAAAATATTTTTTTGTAATGAAGATTTTATTGCTTGTGTATTTTCCTCACTTTGCCAACTGGCATTCTTTTCAGGAAAAATAACTATACCACTCCAATACTGTGTTATATCTTTTTCTTTTTCCCAGGCTTTTTCATTAGCTATAATATGCATATACTCTTTGCTTGGTTCTTTAATGTGTGCTATCAGTGGGTAATTAAAGTCCTTCTTATAAGAATGATCGGCTTGCACTACCTGGTAAGTCATACTCCCAACATCTAAAAAATCTGTTACTGCTGTCATAGCAGGATAATCAGGATGAGTTGAGATTTCTTCTTTACAAAATTTTGAATTTATTTTAATGCCTAGAAGAGATAACCATTTTTTGGTTACTTGCCACAGTTCGGGAGTAATATTTGATTTTTGAAGGGCCAAAACAATCAGTTTTTTAAAAAGTATTTAAATTGACAATACGAAATTAAATATAGTGACTGCCAAAAAGTGGCAGTGTGAATTTTTGTTTAAAATATTTTATAAATCTTTTCTTTTTTGCAGTATTCAATTTGTTTGCCCTGTTTTTTAAGGAAATCAATCATTCGTAAAACTGTCCTCTCTGATATTTCTAATTTTTTTGCAATTGTACTTGGTGTATTTGCCCACTTGTTTTTTATATAAACTTCAACTAAGGCAATTTTTTGGGAATACTTTTGATAGTTCATGGTTAACAGATTTTAGGGGTAGGGTGAAATATTAAATACCAACAGAATAGTAGAATTAGCGGTGGTAATTACAAATTTGCTTTTTGTTTTCATATTGCTGGCGTAATTTATTCTGCTCTTTTTAACCAAACAATACCACAAAGTGGTAATAAAATGCCGATTCTTACCTCGTAAGAATTAAAAAATGGAAAAAAGGG
>JAFDZJ010000245.1 GCA_018266965.1 Bacteroidota bacterium | reverse complement strand
TTTTCTTGTTCCGTGATATAATCACTCATCAAAGAGTTAGTTCCCTCGTCATTGGCTTCTGCTGTAACATCCAAAATAACTCTTTGTAGATTGATAACCCTTTGCAAGGAGTCTAAAATATTTTCTACGCATTTTGTACCATCGGTTACTTCCTTGCTTTCTTTTATGTCAGATACTTTCAGGTAATCGCTGTAATTGTGGTTGGGAGTAGCTCCTAGGGTAAGTATTCTCTCTGCAATGGCATCAATTTTTAATATTAAATTATTGTAAAGTTCTTCAAATTTTGGGTGTAAAGTAAAAAACTGATCGCCTTTTATATTCCAATGCGCACCTCTTGTGTTTTGATAAAAAATAGAATAATTTGCCAATAGAAGATTTAGTTTTTCTGCAATCTCTATACAATTCTCTTTTTGTAGTCCGATGTTGTTGGATTTTTTCATTTTTTTATATTTGTAGATTAATGTAATTATCTTTTTTTATGATACAAATTTATCACAATAATATTTCGGAAAATAATATTTCATAATGACAATTTTTATATCCAAATTAGATATTATCAATCAAAACAGCAAATTCAATAGATGTTCAAATATAAGATTTTAGCAATTTTCGTTGTTATCATTTATTTCTCACAGTCTTTTTTCCTATCTTATGGAGGGATTGGAGCAGATAGCTTGTCATACTTTGAGATAGCATCGGATTTTCCAAATTGGACTACCAATTTATTTCCACCAGTTTATCCTTTGGTATTGAGGGTTTTTTATATTTGGATTGGAGATTATTTTTGGGCATACAAAATTATTGATGTGGTGTTGATAACAGCTAGTTTGGGCTTTTCGTGGGTAAGAAAGTTTTTTTTCAGAGAAACGGTTTTGTTGTTCACTGGCAAATCATTGTTTATGGCACTCAATGGAGCAAACTCCGAAAGCTTGTTTGTGTTTTTACTCTATTTTTTATTGTATTTTATTTATCAATTCCGAAACAATAAAATTTCAAATTTATACTTTGCAGTTTCTTCATCTATACTCATGATATTATTGGTTGGGACTCGTTATTCCGGGGTTTTCTTATGGGGAGCTTTCGTGGTATATTTCATTTGGGGATACAATTCTTTACGATTAGCAAAACAATTAAAAGGATTTGTGTATTTTATAGTTTTTTCATTTTTAGGAATAAGTATTTATCTGTTGCTAAATTATTATCAATTTGGAAGCCTTACTGGAGAAAACATTAGAGGAGGCAGAGGAGAAATTATCAATGTATATTTACTTAGGGACTTGTTGGGGATTATCAATGTTGTGAATCCGTTTATAGGCATCAAACCTAGTGCAAATAGCTTGGCGAGTTTGATATTCCAAATCGCAGTTGCTGGAATGGATATTTTTTTGTTGTACAAATTTGTACAATGGTACAAAAAAAACAAAACTACATTCCATGGAGATTTTCATATTTTACTTTGGATAATAACCATAGTCTATTCTCTTGCAGTTTTTTTCTCGGGATTTTCACAGCAAATAGAAGAAATGAATGTAAGAATGTTGATGGCTGCTAACTTTTCTTTCTTTTTTTCGTGGCTAATATTATATTTTGAAAGATACAACAGCGACAAAATTCTGTTTTTAATCTCATGTTTCTTTTTATCATTTTTAATGATTTATAGCCTGAAAACTCCGGATTGGTTCCTGGGTTACAAAAAGCAATTAACACCACAAGTGAAAAAATTTAAGTCAAAAAAATACCTTTACAACAACGAAAAATCTCTTGTTACTACTACAATCTACCAATTGCCATTCAGTGAAAAAACTTGGAAATACCAACATACCAATCGACAAATTGGAGAATTGAAACAAACGCTTATAGGAACCATTAATCCCAAAATAAAATGGTTGAAATATGATACTTTGAAAGACAAATCAAAAGTTCTCTATACATCGGAATTGAATTTGAAGATGGAATAATATTATATAAAATTATTTCTATTCTATTGTTTTTTTATCCAGAGAAGAAACGGTTGTAACCAAAAAAAATCCATCACAACTTCGTGATGGATTTTGCGCCTTTTGCTGGGCTCGAACCAGCGACCCTCTGATTAACAGTCAGATGCTCTAACCAACTGAGCTAAAAAGGCTACTTCGTTTGTTTTGAGTGGTGCAAATATAGAAAGACTTTTGTTACTGTGCAAATTTTTTTCACAAAAAAAAGCCTTCCAAATAGGAAGACTCTCATTTTCAATAAGATTATTTTTAAAATTTACCCGTAATCCATTTTACTATGTCTGTTCCAAAGATTAATATCATTAATCCCATAAGGAAAATAACACCTATCATCTGTGCATTTTCCAAAACTTTTTGCGGAACCGGTTTTCCTGTTATCATTTCCCAAAGAGTAAACAACACATGACCTCCATCTAATCCTGGAATTGGGATAAGATTAAGAAAAGCCAACCACACGGAAAACATAGCAGTAAAACTCCAGAAAAACTCCCAGTTGATTGTTTCTGGCATCTGTTTGATAATACCAATCGGTCCGGAAACTTTTTTATAACCCTCGGTCTTGGTATTAAAAACTATTTTGAACTGTTTTACTTGCATTACTAAAACATCAATAGTCCTTTCAAAACCTCTGCTGATTGATTGTAAAAAGCTATATTGTTTATGTATTACTGTTGATTCCAAAGCTTTACTTAATTCTTTACTGCTAGAAAAACCAATTTTTCCATCTTTGTCGGGAGTAATAGTAAGCTCAACATTTTTATTGTTTCTAGAAACACCAAATGCTACAGGCTTGTTTTTATTTTGATCGATAACCGAAGCAACCTCATCAAAAAACTTAACAGATTTGCCATCAACAGAGGTTATAATATCTCCTTGCAAAAGTCCTTGTTTTTGTGCAGGACTATTTGCGATTACCGTGTCCACAATTGCTGTGGCTCTTGGTAGAAAATAAGCTTTGGCTTCGTTGGATTTCAATATTTCTGCTACTCCATCTTCATTTACAGGAAAAGTTACCTCTTTTCCGCTTCTTTCCACTGTAATTTGGTTAGCAAAAAGCATGTTGATAGCAGAGGTTTCGAATCTGTCTGCCACTTTACCATCTATTTTCAATATCTTATCTCCGTTTTGTAATCCCATTTTTTTTGCAGCATCGGATACAGAAATACCATTTGTGAATTTAGCATTGTCGTGGTAGGTTTCTCCTTTGAAAAATCCAAGACAGGTGTAGATAGTCCAAGCCAAAAAGAAATTAACAGTAACTCCACCCAACATAATGATAAGTCTTTGCCAAGCTGGTTTGCTACGGAACTCCCAAGGTTCTGCTGGTTTTTTCAGTTGTTCGGTGTCCATACTTTCGTCCACCATACCTGCAATTTTTACATATCCACCAAAAGGCAACCAGCCAATTCCGTATTCGGTTTCGCCAATTTTCTTTTTAGCAATAGAAAACCAAGGGTCGAAAAATAGATAAAACTTTTCTACTTTCGTTTTGAAAAGTTTAGCTGGGATAAAGTGTCCTAATTCATGCAGAATAACCAAAATGGAAATACTTAGGATAAATTGAAATAATTGTACTAATGTCATGAAGTTGATTTATAATATTTTTTGAATTTGCAAATGTACTAATTATCAATTCTATGCCAAAGCCTCAAAGAAAATTAAAAAGTTTAAATATTTTTTTTGAATTACTTGAAATCGAGCGCTCTTTTGGAAGTAATTGAATTGCTAAATAATTAATTTTTGTTGTTTTTTTTAAATATTATGTATGGAATATTAATTAAAATAAGTTTAAATTTTATTTTTAACCTATTGCAAACCTTTTGTTTACGGCAAAATTTAACAAAATTTTAAAATTTAACATATTATTAATAAAACATTGAAATAATTTAACGATTTTTGCAAAATAAAATAGTAAAATAATTTTAACACAATTAGTTATGAGATTAAACTCTATCCCAAAACCAATGCTAGCCGTGGTAATTACGATGTCCACTGCAAGTGTCTATTTTGCACAAGAAAAAGATGCTACTCGCTCCAAAGATATTGAGCAAGTAGTACTAACAGGTGTTGCAGATATTGCAAAAGATCGTAAAACCCCAGTTGCTGTTTCTACTATAAAAGAAGCACAAATTGTTGAAAAATTAGGAAACCAAGAGTTTCCAGAAATCCTAAACACTAGCCCTTCTGTATATGCAACAAAAGGAGGCGGTGGTTATGGCGAAGGAAAGTTAAACATTCGTGGATTCGACCAAAAAAATATTGCAGTAATGATCAATGGTATGCCAGTTAACGATATGGAATCTGGTGCTGTATATTGGTCTAACTGGGCAGGTCTATCCGATGTTACTTCTGCTATGCAGGTGCAAAGAGGTTTGGGTTCTTCCAAATTAGCCATTGCTTCTGTTGGAGGTACTGTCAATATTATTACCCGTTCTTCCGATAAAAAAGAAGGAGGTATT
>JAFDZJ010000244.1 GCA_018266965.1 Bacteroidota bacterium | reverse complement strand
GTAAGGGTAGATATATATGCAGGGCGAAAATAAAATTTGAACTTTTAGGCGTTTGATTTTAACCCACCCCCTCAAAAATAAAGAAACACTAAACCGAAAATCTAAACTCGATTTCTAACAATGCTTGTTTTGTTTTGTAAACCGATAAGATAATCATACACTATCAAAAATATGAGCGGAAGAAAATAATTTATTTGGGTATTGTACAATAATGTAAAAGTAGTATCTTTGGTCTGAACTAAAAGAGATATATTCTTTGGTTTGATTAACACACACGAGGGTAGTCATTATAGGCTATCCTTTTTCTATTTGTACAATTCTTGTACAATTCCACAAAATAAAAAAGCGTAAATAACTGATTAATAGTTAATTACGCTCTTGTAATTGCGGAGAGTGAGGGATTCGAACCCCCGGACCTGTTACAGTCAACAGTTTTCAAGACTGCCGCAATCGACCACTCTGCCAACTCTCCTTTACCTAAAACTAAATATTATTCTTCGTTTTTGGTGGTGCAAATATAGAAATGTTTTCTTTTCCCACCAAATATTTTTTTCAAAAAAAATTATATTATTTTTTAGTTGTTTTAAAATGAATGTTTTAATACTTAAATCGTTGTGTTAATCAATAAAATTAGGAAATATTTCTATTATTGTTTTATGATTTTTTCAATTTCTATGTGATTTTCAAATTGTATTTTGAGATAATAGATGCCAATAGCAAGATGTTGAATGTCTATTTTTCTATCATTTTTTTTGGATAATAGCTTTCTACCTAATTGATCAAACACTTCAATTTGTGTTGGTGTTTTTTTACTTTGTATCATTATCCAATCTTTTGTAGGATTGGGATATACCGAAAAAGAATAATCCTTGGAAATTTCGAAAGTATTCAGCATGTTGATTGTCGCACCAAAATTTAATATTCCATAACCCATTTGGTCGGTATAGCTAGGGTAGAGAGAGGCGGTTTGTCGAAGTTTGTTTCGGATAAATTCTCTATTCATATTTGGGAACGCTTGTAAAAGACAAGCCATGCCTCCTGCAGCAATTGGTGCAGCAAAAGAAGTTCCGCTTGCACTCATGGTTGTACTTCCATTAACGGTTGTTGCAGCGGTACCTCTTGCAGAAGCATCTGGCTTTATAAAACCTAATGAGTTGGGTCCAAAAGAAGAAAATGCTGATGATGCACCGGTGCTATCAACTGCTCCGATACTAAAAACTTTGGTATTGTCAGCAGGTGCGGTAATATAATGCCAACTTTGCAATGCGGAATTTCCTGCTGCTGCTAATACAAAAATTCCTTTCTCGGTTGCAATTTGGGCACCTCTGGATATGAAAGCAGTTGTACCATTCATATCACTATATTGTAAGTTGTATTGAGGGTCATCAAAAGTAGAATATCCCAATGATGTAGTGATGATGTCCACCCCTTTTCTATCCGCTTCCTCGGCTGCTTCAATCCAATAAAGTTGTTCTTCTGGAATTTCTTGTGGCGTTTTTTCCGTTGCATATAGATAAAAATCTGCATCGGGTGCGGAACCAGCAAAATTCCCATCGATATACCCACCGATATTACCAAGTACAAATGTACCATGATTGGCAAGTGTTGTGTTGTAAATATCTGTGTTTTTATTCACAAAATTGTAGCCTCCTTTTATCTGATTATTGCTCCATAATCTAGTAAAAGTTGCTCCGGTATCTACATTTGGAAACCCGGTATCTAATACCGCAATAGTTACTCCGCTACCAGTATAACCCATCACATGTAAGTTTCTGAGGTTGATTTGGTTGATTTGGTCCAAACCAGCACCATAATTAAAATTTGTCTGAATGTTTTTTTGAAATTCATTCCATTTATTTTCTGTAACAACTTTGCTGGAAGGATTGGGATTTTTGGCAAAACTCTCTACCGATTGTACAAAATTTTGGCTCTGCAATAAGATTACTTGTGCAGGAGTGGCATATACTGCGACTCCATTCAGCCATTTGGAATAATCGGTAACTGCGAAGCCTAGGTTTTGGATATTAACAATATAACTTTGCTCTATTGGAGCATCTTGATCATTGAGGTTAATGTTTAGATTTGTCCTCCTATTCAATGATTTTTGAGAAAGTTCGGACAAAGGATTGGCGTAAAAAACTGCTTTGTTCGGTTTGTCTTTGAAATAGACAAATACCAAAGTGGTTTGTGAATAAAATACTGTAAATACACCGATAAAACTCAAAAAAAATAGTAGTCTTTTCATTTGATATAGGTTTTGTTACCATTTTTGTTTATGTAATATTTCCCACCTTTCGGACCTTTATATACAGGGTGTCCTTTGTATAATTCAGTTGTTTTCACAGAGGTATTATTAGATTTTTTTCCAAACCATTTTGTCCAAAAAGATTCTTCTGCTGGTTTTCGCTCTTCGGAAATTTCTTTTTTCGGAACATTGTTATTTTGCACAGAAGTATTGTTGGCAGGGATTGTTTTTTGAGGGGACTTTGTATCTTTATTTGGATTGGTTGTATATGTCCTTGTAGGTTTGGGAGTAGGAGTTGTAGAGGTTGTATTTTCTTTGGTGGTATAAGTTCTGGTTGGTTTAGTAGCAGTTGTTGTTTCTACATTCGTGTTATTTGTTTTTTGGGTATAAGTTCTTTTTGGTTTTTCATTGGAATTGTTTTGTGCCGGATAAGTAGCGTTACAAATCATTAATAAAAATACTAAAATCGAAATTGAAAAATTACTTTTCATGCTATTTATTTTAAATTTCATCAAAAATAGTAATACTTTTAGAATAAATTGATAGTTGGTTGTGTAAATGTATTATTAACTAAAATTTTTTGTTTACAAATAAATATTTAGTATGGTAAAATATTTTTAAAACTAAAAATTTTATCATAGAGGTTAAAATTCATACATTTACCAAAAATTTATTTATTTGATTTTTCACAAGTTAAATAAATTGAAAATTATTTATTTTAAAAATTAAAATTATATTTATGAAAAAGATTCAGATGGTTGATTTGCAAACTCAATATTTCAAAATAAAAAATGAAATTGACAATGCAGTACTAAATGTTATGGAATCTTCAGCATACATCAACGGTCCAGAAGTAAAAGCTTTCCAAACCGAACTAGAACAGTATTTGGATGCAAAACATGTTATACCATGTGCCAACGGTACCGATGCTTTACAAATAGCACTTATGGCATTGGATCTGAAAGAAGGCGACGAAATTATCACAGCGGATTTTACCTTTGCTGCAACAGTAGAAGTTATACATCTGCTAAAATTGAAAGCGGTGTTGGTAGATGTGGACTATGATACCTTTACCATGGATATTGAAAAATTGAAAGCTGCAATTACCCCGAATACCAAAGCAATTATCCCGGTACACTTATTTGGACAATGTGCAAATATGGAAGAAATTTTGAAAATTGCAAAAGACAATCATCTTTTTGTAATCGAAGACAATGCACAAGCTATCGGTGCAGATTTTATTTTTTCGGACGGAACTACTAAAAAATCCGGAACTATGGGGACACTAGGTACAACTTCTTTTTTTCCATCAAAAAATCTGGGTTGCTATGGAGATGGTGGTGCAATTATGACTCAAAATGATGATTTGGCCCACAAAATAAGAGGAATTGTCAATCATGGTATGTATGAAAGATATTATCATGATGAAGTGGGGGTAAATTCTCGATTGGACAGCATACAAGCAGCAATTCTTAGAAAAAAATTAACCCAACTGGATATTTATAATGAGGCTCGAAAAAAAGTTGCCGATTTTTATGATGAAGCTTTTGCCAATCATCCAAATATTTTGACTCCTGAAAGGGCTAAAAATTCAACTCATGTTTTCCATCAATATACCCTTAGGATACTGAATGGGAAAAGAAATGAGTTGCAACAATTTCTTGCAGAAAAAGAAATCCCTGCCATGATTTATTATCCAGTTGCTCTCCGAAAACAAAAAGCCTATTTCCAAGAAAGCAACGATGCAGATTTTGTAAATACAGACCGATTGTTAGGTGAGGTTATTTCTTTGCCTATGCACACCGAATTAGATGATGAACAATTGAAATATATTACAGATTCGGTATTGGAATTCATGGAATTAACTAATTAAACTATACTACAACCTAATTTTATAATCAAATTTTTTTAGAAAAAAAACTCATGACAATATTAGTAACAGGAGGTTTAGGGTATATTGGTTCTCACACTGTGGTAGAATTATTAAAAAATAATTTTGAAGTAGTTATAGTTGATGATTTGTCTAACTCCGAAAAATTTATTTTAGAAAATATAGAAGAAGTCTCTGGAAAAAAACCAATTTTCTATCCATTTGATCTTAGAAGAAAAGAACTTATCCACCAATTGTTTGATGCCCACCATATAGAAGGTTGCATCAATTTTGCCGCCTACAAAGCGGTTGGAGAAAGTCAAGAAAAGCCATTGGACTATTATGAGAACAATCTTTTCATACTTATCAATATTCTTCAGGAATTTAAAAACAGAAATATTTCTAATTTTATTTTCAGTTCTTCGTGTACAGTTTATGGACAAGCCGATGAAATGCCAATTCATGAAACTACACCTCTGAAAATGCCAGAAAGTGTCTATGGTAAAACCAAACAAATGGGCGAAGAAATTATTTTGGACTTTGCAAAAGCGTATCATAAGAAAATTTCATTACTCCGATATTTCAACCCAATTGGTGCTCATCCATCGGGAAAATTGGGAGAACTGCCATTAGGAATTCCGAATAATCTTGTGCCTTTTGTTACCCAAACTGCAGCTGGAATTCGAAAAGAACTTTCTATTTTTGGTAATGATTATCCAACTTTGGACGGAACAGCAGTAAGAGATTATATTTATGTGGTGGATTTGGCAAAAGCTCATGTTGCTGCATTACAAAAACTTATCGCTTCCACAGAGGATACTGTTTTGGATATTTATAATCTGGGTACAGGAAATGGTTCTTCGGTATTGGAAGTAGTTCAAGCGTTTGAAAAAGCCAATCAAGTAGCTGTACCGTACAAAATTTGCGATAGGAGAGTGGGAGATATTACCATAGCCTACGCCAATGCCACAAAAGCAGAGAAAGAATTGGGTTGGAAAGCCGATACTACATTGGAAATTGCACTGAAAACTACTTGGCAATGGCAAAAATATTTGGAATCCAGAAACTAGATTTACCCAAAAATTAATAAAGTAGAATCTTAATTAATAATTTCCTGTTGTAGTATAGTTGTATTGAAAACTAATGCTACAACAGGATTTTTTTTTAGTCGTTGTGATAGGGTTTTCCTTGCAATATTTGATCGGCTCTGTAAAATTGTTCAATTATAAATAATCTTACCATTTGATGGGTAAATGTCATCTTGGAAAGTGAAAATTTTTCATTTGCTCTTTGGTAGATTTCATCGGAAAATCCATAGGCACCACCAATCAGAAAAAGAATTTTTTTATAGGAATTGTTTTGCCAAAAATCAATTTTACTAGCAAATTCTCTGCTGGTAAACTGTTTGCCTTTCTCATCTAAAATTACCACGAAATCCGTAGAGTCGATGTGTTGAAAAAATTGTTTTGATTCTTCTTTTTTTAGTAAATCTGGACTGTAGTTTCTAGCGTTTTTTACATCGGGGATTTCTATTTTTTCAAAATTCCAGTATTTGGGAAGTCTTTGCTCATAATACGACATTAGTTTTTGTATTTCTTTGTCATCAGTTTTCCCAATACATAATAAGTTGATTTTCATTTTTTTTAATGAATATTGATTGTTTATGGTTGTTTTTGAGCTATTTTAAACAATAAATTATTTTTTTCCAGAAAAAAATGCAAAAGCATAATTCAATTGGATAGCAATGATTATGGTAATTCCAAGATAAGGGTTGATGAAGCCTAGTAAAGCTCCCGCAAGATATAACGATTGTGCAATGATAATTCTTTTTCGCAGAGGTTTGTCCACCATATTTTTGGTTTCCTCGTTGGTAAGGTTGTTTTTATAGGCATATATCCAATTGATGTATAACATTAACCCCATCAAAAAAATATTAAACCAATACACGGCAAGTGCAAATTTGAATTGCATATAATCACCAAGAAATGCAGTGGTAAAGGGTAAAAATGTAACTGACAACAAAAATAATAGGTTAATCCAGTTGAGATTTCTGTCGCTTTTGTCGATATGTTTGTATTGAGATGAGTGACCAACCCAAAAAATTCCAGTGGTCATAAATGCCAAAAAATACACTAGGAATTTGTATTTCAGGGTAAGAAACTCAGTAATCAAATCCTTTTCGGAATGTATGCTTTCCAAAACAGGAACTCGGATTTCTAATACTAATAGTGTCATAGCAACACCAAAAACTCCATCGCTTATTGCGATAAGTCTAGAAGTGTCTTTACCTGCAATTTTGTTATAAGTATGCTCCATTTTTTTGTTTATTATTAATGTTCTTTCAATTTTTGTTTTTGCATCGGGAACTTATAAAAGTTTAAAAAAAATTAAAAAAATCCCAATTGTTTTGAAATTAATTTTGAATAATCTATTTTAAATTTTGTTGATTTTTATTCCTTTCTTTTG
>JAFDZJ010000243.1 GCA_018266965.1 Bacteroidota bacterium | reverse complement strand
GTAAATCACGAAAACGAAATGGTGAGAACGGTAATTTACAAAGAGTATTTTGCTGAAATCAAAGACAAAAATTCTCAACCACACTCAGAGAGTTACGATTATTTGAAAAATGTTGTTGTTAATGCAGACAACATTGAAGCAATGAAATTACTTAAAGATGAAAGCATTCATTTAACTTTTACTTCGCCACCATATTACAACGCAAGAGATTATTCAATTTATCCAAGCTATAAGCATTACCTTGAATTTCTTGCAGATGTTTTTAGAGAAGTGCATCGAATAACAAAAGAAGGAAGATTTTTAATTGTAAACACTTCACCGATTATTATTCCAAGAATTAGTCGTTCACACAGCAGTAAACGTTATCCAATTCCTTTTGACATACATCCGTATTTAATGGAAATGGGTTGGGAATTTATTGATGACATTGTTTGGCTGAAACCTGAAGCAAGTGTAAAAAATCGAATTGGTGGTTTTATGCAACACAGAAAACCATTAGGATACAAACCAAATAGTGTTACTGAATATTTAATGGTTTATCGTAAAAGCACCGAAAAACTTTTGGACTGGAATATAAAACAATACGATTGGAATACAATTTTAGAAAGTAAAGTTGCGGACGGCTACGAAACAACAAATGTTTGGAAAATTGACCCTTGTTTTGACAAAGATGATTTGGGCGTTCCCCTATCGGGTCGGGCTTTTCGTTCCAATCTTTTTGTTCGTTCCTCACAAAAAGGATTTCCACTTCAATCCCTAACGCAAACCGCAATAGCAGCTTAAACTATGGTAGAAAAATTCACAGATAACGACAGAAAGTTGGTAATTGAAGAATTGGAAAGAATTCAAAAAACCAAACTGACACAAGTAAAACCGTCAAGAAAACTATTTTGTGATGAAAATGGGTTGCCATTTTTAATTTTTGGCGGAAAGGAAGATTGGCACGGAATAACAGAAAA
This sequence comes from Bacteroidota bacterium, assembly GCA_018266965.1. Classification (GTDB taxonomy): domain Bacteria; phylum Bacteroidota; class Bacteroidia; order Flavobacteriales; family Weeksellaceae; genus Amniculibacterium. Next base: position 2,208 of record JAFDZJ010000243.1, on the reverse strand, counting down.
TGGAATGAGAGAGTTAGATAACTATAACAAGGAAGGTGCATTTGTTGTAGTAAAAAAGTTTAAAACAAAACTTGAAATTAATGTTGGCTCATTATCTGTTTTTGTAAAAAATCAATCTAAACTTTCAAAAACTAAAGCTGGTGGATTTCAATTTCACTGTATTACAACAGAAGATGGACTTTATGTAGAGGAAATTCCTGATTTATACTGTAATAAAGTTGCGGAAGTATATTTCCCAAATCACAAAAAAGATTTAAGTCGATTAAAGGAAATTTCAAAAATTATAAACATCGAGGTTAATGATGATGCCCCTTTAACACATTCAGATATTCAAGCGAAGCTAATCCTAATTGGAAGTTATTTGAATTATAGAACTTATACTCCTGACAGAGGAAAACAAAGTATTTATGGAACTCTTGGCGATTTATGCTCTGAAAAAGAAGTTCCAAAAGATAGTATACCAGCTGTTAGTATTGATACCGTTAGATTTATTGATGTTATTTGGTTTGATGAAGAAGGTTATCCAACACACGCCTTTGAGGTAGAACATTCAACTGATATTACAAAAGGACTTCTTCGACTATATCAAGTTCACAAGCTAAGAATTAAGCTCTACATTATTGCTGAAGAAGAAAATAAAGTCAAATTCAAGAAGGAGCTTTTGAAAAATCCATTTCACAAAATCAAACAAGATTATGTTTTTAAAAACTATCAAGAATTAGATGAGTTTTTTGAAAGCGTAAAGAAGTTTACTAAAGTGCAAGAGAAATTTTTACAAAAAATAGTATTATGAGCAAATTAATTTTTGAAGAAAATCCGACAATATTTACTACAGGTGCTTTTTTAAAACCAATGAAAGTTACCGATAGTGAGGGAAAGGAAATTTGGGTTTGGTATGTTTCTGAATTCATTGATGATAGTTTTTTAAACGGTGAAGTTTATAATACAAAAGAAACATCAAATGACCTTGAAACATTAGTTGAGGAGTTGCGTGAGGGATAGAAGCGGAAAGCCCACAGTGAAGCGTAGCGGAACGAGGACTTGTAGCGAATAGCCCGACCCGTAGGGGCACGCCCAAAAATCAATCCGCAAACTTTTAAAAGGAGACGATTATAGAATTGAAGTTGTAACTCTTATCAATGCGGAGTTTTTGCAATTTGCAATTGAATTTTTCAAGAAAATTATTGACGCTAAACTGAAAAACGAAAACATATCTATTGATTGGTATAAAAAGGAATTTTTAAATCCAAATTTGCCGGCTAAGGAAATTGCAATCAATTCCGGGTTGAACAAAAAGACCATTCATAATATGTTCAACTCATCAACAAAAGAAATCATTATTGATGCAGCTAATGAACATTATGATGTTTTATATGAAAGCATTAAAGTTTTAGTTGAGACCGAGCACGAATTAGAATTGACTTTAACAATAAAGTTCAAAGGAGTTTCTGTTGACCTGAATGTTAGTGAAAGTTTAATCGTAATAAACACACTTGCAGTAAAACGAGCCGAATTGCGTGGCGGACTTTGGAGCACCGCAGGAAAGAGAGTGGAGAACCCACTAATGAAAACACTCTGCAAACTATATTCAGTAAGTGAAGATAATTATAAAGCAAAATTCGTAAAAGACAACGCAAAAGGATTTGACCGAGAAATTGATTTTTACTTACTTAAAGACGGCAAAGAATTTTTGTGTGAAGTAAAACTAATGGGAAGCGGAAATCCTGAAAGTGCTGATGCGGTAATTGCAAGAGCAACTAATGTTTTTGTTGCGGACAAACTTTCAATTCAAAATAAAAACCAACTTGACCACTTGGGAATTAATTGGGTTGAAATGAGAAGCGAAAATGGTTTTAAGCGTTTTAAACTTGCTCTAGAAAACTTGGGTATTCCTCACAAGGACTTATCAGGGAACTTTGACGAAAAATTAGAGACGATTTTCAAAGAAATATTTGCCTAACCATTTGGTGGCACATTTGCTATTTTGCCAACTCACAAAGCCAAACAAAAAAAGCAAAAGAGCCACCAAGCCAACGCACCCAAACAGCAGTAAAATGGACAGACAACAACACGACAGAAAAGAAGGGCAGCACCTAACAGCGGTTTGGCGTAATGGCGGGTGCAGTGCTTCGTATGACAGTTTTGTGGTAGGTTCAAGTGCAGTTCTTCTATTGAACTTTTGTGCTAAAAATCCGCCACTACGCCAAG
>JAFDZJ010000242.1 GCA_018266965.1 Bacteroidota bacterium | reverse complement strand
GTAAGAAATCACAAAATTGGGATTATTATTGATAATTCCGGCAGAAAGTTGGGTGAAATCATAGGAAGCCGTAGTTGCACACATAGATATAAAACCATCATGATTAGGACCCGGAGGAATAATAGGATTGGGTTGCACCCCAGGATTATCAAATGAAGAAGCTAGCGTTGCAGTACCTCCCCAAGTAAGTGCAAAACCATTGGTGTTTGAAGAGTAATTATCCACTATTAAATAATATGATTCTCCTGGCAACACATCTAGGTATTTGCAATAACCTGTACCACCTGCACCTTCGGAAATAACAGTTGAGGTCAGACTAAGCCCTGTGTTGTAGGTGCCATCATCACTCGTAGGAGCATCGTAAGAACATCTGATAGGAGTCCCCAGATTATTACAATTTACATTGGGTCCATATACTGCCCAATCATAATCCGCATTTCCATTGGGTACAATTACAAAAGTTAGTGTACCCGCTGTTGCAGCAGTAAATTTGTACCAAACAGAATAATGCTCACCACTAAGGCAACCTCCTAATGGCTCTGGTACACTTCCACTTCCAGAAGGCGTATAAGAAACTCCTGCATTTCCGCAAACTGTTATTGCTGTTACACAATCGGATTGAGCAAATAGATTTTGAGAAAACCATATCAATAAAACAAGTAATAACTTTTTCATAATTATAAAATGTGAACAAATTTAAGAAATTCTTATTAATAACCCATCAATAAAGTGAAAAAATAAATAATCCGTGAAAATAAATATAATTATAAAAAAAATCAACAATACAAGAGTATCATTGATTTCGGAGTTAATAAATAAACTATGAAGAAAATATTTTTATTTCATTGCGTGTAATTCTATTCCATGTTGGTCATCATTAGAAAAAGACGAATCAAAATGTCTATGTTCATCGTTAAAATCTAGTTTCATAAATTTCTTTTTCCTATTTCGTTGTCTAGTTAGTTTCAAAATTGATAAGACACTAACAAACCCTATTCCTACAGATAATAAAATTAAATTTTCTTTTTTCATAATTGAATGTTGTACCACTGATTTATCAAAAAACATACCTTTTTAAGATTAATTGTTTTAAAGTTTTGTTAATTGTGTTTTAAATTTTGTTAAATATTAAATATCAAAGAACAATTTCAAAATAGAGATTGGTATTTTATCTTTATTTTTGCCTATATTTTTTTTTCAGTATGTCGGATATTATACAGTTATTACCAGATCATGTTGCCAACCAAATTGCTGCGGGAGAAGTGGTACAAAGACCTGCCTCAATAGTAAAAGAATTGTTAGAAAATGCAATAGATGCTGGAGCTACCAAAATAGAATTGATTGTAAGAGAGGCCGGCAAAAACCTTATCCAAGTAGTTGACAATGGTATTGGTATGTCCGAAACCGACGCCAGAATGGCTTTTGAAAGACATGCAACTTCCAAAATAAAAAGCACAGAAGATATTTTCAAAATCGCTACCAAAGGATTTCGTGGCGAAGCTTTGGCATCAATTGCCGCTGTTGCCCAAGTAGAATTAAAGTCCAAGCAACTTGACACAAAAATAGGAACGCAAATATATATAGAAGGTGGAACTCTCCAATTTCAAGAACCAATACAGACAACAGAAGGCTCAAGTTTTTCTGTAAAAAATCTTTTTTATAATGTCCCAGCCAGAAGAAAATTTTTGAAAAATAACAATATCGAATTCCGACATATTCTAGACGAGTTTCAAAGAGTTGCTTTGGCACACGAAACTATCGAATTCGACTTGTTTCACAATGATGAACCTATTTTTAAATTAAGGAAAAGTTCTTTATCACAAAGGATAATTGATGTATTCGGAAGAAAATTACAGCCCCTTTTAGTTCCAATAAAAGAAGAAATGGACTGGGTAAGACTGACTGGCTTTGTAGCTAAACCCGAAGGTGCAAAAAAAATGAGAGGCGAACAATTTTTATTTGTCAATGGTAGATTTTTCAAAAGTCCGTATCTCAACAAGGCTGTTCAAGATGCTTTTGATGGACTTCTGCTATCTGGATATTTTCCGTCTTTCTTTTTATTTTTAGAAATGGACCCAGAAAGGATAGATGTAAATATTCACCCTCAAAAAACAGAAGTAAAATTTGAAGATGAACCCTTGATTTTCGCTCTACTCCGCTCAACTATAAAAAAATCATTAGGAATATACAACATTGCACCTAGTTTGGACTTTGACAAGGATAGTAATATAGATGTTTTCATCAACCAAAAAACTAAATCCAATCAAAATTTCAATCCAGCAAATATATCTGTGGATAGGGATTTCAACCCATTCCGTGAGGAAAGTGTAACAGAAAAGCATACCGAAATTCAAAATTTGGCGGAAATATATCATCAAAACATAGAAGCTGCTCCCTCCAAAATTAACTTATTTGAAGATGACGATTTCGAAGAAGATCTTATGAGATTACCCAATGGATATTGGGTTTTCAACAAAGGCAACAAAACGCTTATGCTGGATCTAGGACGGATGCACCGATTGATAATTTCTGAAAACAACAAAACACAAACCGCAACCACCAATAGCCACGCTTTGCTTTTTTCCCTAGAGTACCACATGAACGAAATGGAGAAAAACAAATACAAATCTTTCAAAAAATATTTGCCTGATTTGGGATTTCAATCCTATGTTGCACATGAAAATGTATTGAGAATAGATGCCGTACCAGAGGGACTGAAAGAAACCCAGGTTATGAAATTTTTTGAAAATCTATTCGAAATACTCGATTATAAAACCGAAGAGGAATTCCTACACTACTACCAAAACCAATGGAATAGGTTGCAGAGTAAGTCGAGGTTTGATTTTATTTACAAATCCGATGCAGAAGAATTAATTAAAAAATTTACCAACCTTGGCTTTCCAGAATATCTTCCCGATGGAAAAAGATGCTATTTGGAACTGCCCTTTGATGAATTTAAAAACAAATTTTAAGGCATATTTCTGAAAAACAGTTGTAAAAAACTTTTTCGATTTCAAATAAAAACTACGCAAATTTTTGTAATAACTCTGTAAGTGTTTGCACATCGTGTACACCACTTTCTTTCCAAAGAAGTTGCCCTTGTTTGTAAATAGCAAGAGTTGGCACACCTCTCACGCCGTTTTCTGTTGCAATTTGTGGAAACTGGTCTATATCTATCTTTACAATTCTTGCTGCTGTACCTATATTTTCTTTTACGGAATTAAGGACAGAGGATTGCACTTTGCAAGGCTGACACCAAGTTGCAAAAAAATCTATCAATACTGGTCTTTCGGATTGTATAAGTTCTTGAAATTTTTGAGACATTTTTTTGTATTTTATTATTCTATTCTTCAATCACTAATTCCATACCATTGGCAACAATCGGACAATTTTGCTGAAAAAAAACAAACTATATTATTTTTTTAAACATCAAGAGATTGACTTTGTTGAATATTTGATTTCTAAATTTTTCATATTGTTTTTTCACGAGTAAGATGCTTCATAACTTTTTGTTCAGTTTTTCTGACATTAAAAAAGAAATAAGAAATGGTTAATCTCACAGTTGATTATTCTTCATTATAGTCTTCCACAACTACGACATATTTTAATCTTCTTCTTTTATGTACAATTTTATAAATTTTTCGTAATAATTAGAGCCTATTTAAAAATTATCGCATTGATATTATACTTGAAAAACCAATGTATCTTATATGGATATTATACGTATATTTGTCGTAAGTATTACGAATATGATTACTACTAAAAATAGAAAAGAAATCTCTTTGGATAGCCAAACATTAGCTATCTTACAAATCCAAGCTGATAGAGAAGGAAGAAAACTCAAAAATTATATGGAACAAATTCTAAAAGAAAAAGCCAATGATTTTGAATTGACCGATGAGTACAAAACCCTAATGGATGAGATGCTGGAAAAACAGTCCAAAGGAATAGTTCATTACACTTCTTGGGAGGATTTCAAATCCGATATTTCCAAATAATGAAATGTCAAATTGTTATATCTGATGAAGCAAAATTGGATATTAGAGAGGCAAAAAACTATTATGCCAAATTAGATATTAAGCTCGCTAAAAGATATATTGTTGATATTTCTGAAACAATAGATTTATTATCAGAAAATCCAACCCACCATCAATTACGATACAAAAGCATAAGAATTGCTTTTACAAACACCTTTCCTTATGGGATACATTACACTTTGGAAAACAAGATTGTTTACATTCACAGAGTTTTCCATACGAAAAGATTTTTCAAATAAACAAAAAATGCCATTGGGAAAAAAATTGCAAAAGGAATTTACCAAAACCTCTTTTCACTTTACGCAATCACACAATTCTGATTGATTTCCTTTATGGTATGGGCTATATTCATGGCGATGCCTTGGTCAAAGAGTTCAATCATTCCGCCGGCATAGATATTTGAAAAAGGTGGATTAAAAAGTTGCTTTACATCCATCACTCCATTTACAGAAAAGTATTCTATGACAAGATCCATAAATTGGATTTGTTGAGAATTTAAACTGGCAAAATTCACAATTTTGGAGAAGGCATTTTTTGCTTCTACTTTCTCAATACCTACTACGGAGCGGATAAATTCTCCCAAAGGTTTTTCGCCATAGGCTTCTTTAAAAACTTCTTTGGAACCCAAAGATCCTTGTTCAAACAAAAATTGCTCAAGATAATCCAAATCACTCTGGGTAATTTTAATGTTTTTTCTAATCTTATCGATGGTAATATTTAGCCTGTTCTCTTTTACAAATTGTTCTAGTTTCAGCTTATAGGCATCTTTATCAAAGCTGTGGATTTCATAGATTGCCGGCGACTCTCTCACTCCATCTATATGGTCTGGAAAGCGGGTTTCCACAATAGGAATCTCCTGTGGTGAAAGAAATTTGATAAGCTCCCTTATTTCCTTTCTTATATACTCCAACTTATTTACAGAAGCATCTTCCCAATAAGAAGCCGAGGAAATTTGCTTTATGACAGGCATTTTTGCAATAACTTGTGGTATGCTGTTTTGCTTTTGTAGTGCATTACTAATCTTTATCACCCTTTGGGTAAGTCCTACTTGTTTCTTTGTACCTTTTAAGTTAGAAATCATGAAATCATACATTAACAAATCGAATGTTAAAGCGGCATTGTCCTGTGAGTTTTCAAAAACCAAAGGTGCTATTTCATTGTATATTTCTTGTAATGAAGCTGTTGTGATGTTGTACCATTTAGATTTATCCAAATAATATTCTACCACTTTTAGGTGTGGTCTTACTACAAATGAATCTTTCTTTTCTCTGTGCATTTGTGATACCTGTTCATGCAAAAAGGTCAAAAGATCTTCGCCCAATTGTTTTTGCTCGGCATCTTTCTGGATAAGAAGAATTTGACTTAATTCTAATTTTATTCTGAAAAGGCTTTCGGCTAAAGACATTTGCTTGTTAGGTTCAACACCTTTTGGGTTTTCTTTGAAAAATTCAAAGTTTTCGCAGAAGTCGAGGATTAAAAATTCTTTCTTATGATTTTCATGTCCAAAAAGGTGATGGCATAATCTGGTACCTCTACCAATCATTTGCCAAAACTTAACTCTACTTTTTACAGGCTTCAGAAAAACCAGGTTTACCACTTCCGGAACATCTATTCCGGTATCCAACATATCTACAGAACACGCAATCTGAGGCGATTTATGTTTCAGTTTAAAATCATTCAAAAGATCATGTCTGTACGAAACGGTATAATCTATTACTTTTAGAAAAGAACCTCCCAATTCCGGATAGGTAGCATCAAATCTTTCTTTTATAAATTCTGCGTGTTTATTTTTTTTGGCAAAGATGATGGTTTTCCCCAACTTGCTGCCGCCCTCTACTTTTATGCCGTTTTCCATCAGATATTGTACAATAGCATCTGCTGTATGGGTGTTATAGATCCATTTGTCCAAAGCACTCGCTTCTATTTCATCTGGAAAATCGCCTGTAATGGGGTCGCCGAATTTCTCTTCGTATTCTTTTTGATCTTCCAGGGAAAGGTCTGCATATTTTATCCCTTCTCTATGAAATTTAGTTTGAACAGAATACGATTTGTACGGCACAAGATAATTATCGCCAATCGCTTTTTCTAAATCATAATTGTAGGTAGGATTACCACTTTGCAAACCAAAAAGTTCGTAGGTATTTTTCTCGGATTCAAAATCTACAGGCGTAGCGGTAAGTCCTATTTTCAGTCCATCAAAATAGTTGAATATCGCTCTGTATTTGTTGTAGATGGATCTGTGGATTTCGTCGAAGATAATCACATCAAAATGTCCCACGCCATAAGCTCTGGCTTCTCCATCTTTCTCGGTATCTATAATGTTGATGAGGGTTTGGTAAGTAGAGAAAACAATTCTACTGCCCACATCTTCTTTTTCTTCACGAAGATCTACGGAAGGTAGGTTGGGTAGATAATCATTCAGGTTGTTTTTGGCTTGCGTAACCAAGGCGGTTCTGTCGGCAAGAAACAATATTTTTTTTGCCCAATTAGCTTTGGACAATAAGTCGATTAGCGAAGCCGCAGTTCTGGTTTTTCCGGTTCCGGTTGCCATCACCAACAAGGCTCCTCTGTGTCTGCTTTCAAATCTTTCGGCTACTGCTTTTATCGCTTCTATCTGATAATATCTGTTGGTGATGTCTTCATTAATGGTGATATCGTTCAGGTGGTGTTTAGAAGTTCGCCTTTGGATGTTGAGTTGTAGTTCGTCTTTGGTATAATAACCGTTCACATTTCTTATTGGGTAATGCCAATCATAAAAAGAAATTTCATAACCATTGGTCAGGAAAATATTGGGCAACTGACCATAGGTTTTCTCCAAACATTTTGCATAGAGTTCGGCTTGGTGTCTTCCGGAATGCTGACTTTTAGAAGTTCTTTTTGCTTCTACCACCGCTAACGGTTTGCCATCATCGCCCCAAAGTACATAATCTGCAAAACCCTCGTCTTTGGTGTTGGGCATACCTTCTACCCGAAATTCTTTAACATGAGATTGAGACAAGTCCCAACCTATTTCTTCCAACATGTTGTCTATCAGTAGTTCTCTGGTTTTAGCTTCATTAGGATCTACCGGTGGCAGTAAAGTTTTCTGGCTGTCTTTTCTGTTGTGTTCTAGTGTTTTTTGTTCTTCAGCAGGTTTTTTCTCAAGTTCGGTTTTGGTTTGTAGTTCCGTTTGTAATTCTAAAATTTTTCTTTGTTGGGCTTCAACTTGGCTCGAGAAAGAAGCCGGAATCTGGTTTTCATCAAACATAGGTTTGGTTACATGATCTCCGCTGTACAAAGACATCAGGTAATAACTTACCGTTTGCAGCAGTTGCAAGGTATGTATGGCTTGTTCTGTAGTAATCTTGCTTTTACCCGTGTTGTGAACCGTTTTATTCCCAATCTGCCTGATTCCGTGCATCATATTGAGCAAGGTAGTATTTCCCAATACTTCTACAAAGTTTGGTTCCTTCATTAGAGAATAGATAGAAGTATCATAAGGCAGCCTAAGACTGGGTTCGCTTTCGTAGATGTAATGAACCCAATTTTCCAAAGTCTTTCTCAGGAAAAGTCCGGCAACATCAAGGTTTTCATGAATATATTTTTCTGCTTCTTTGGCAGAATACATGATGTTTTCAAACTTTTCGGGATAATTGTAAAAATTGCTCACAGTGGGTTAGTTTTAATTATCATTAACAGGCAAGAAACCTTCTTCTCCGAGAATCTTGATAACTCCTCTTAGAAGATGATTGTTTTGGAAATTCAGAATATATCTTCTAGCTCCCAACTCTTCCGGGACTAGCATTTTTTTATCCACCAATTTTTTAATTTCCCTAGAAATTTGTGAGGTGTTTTTAGATGAGAAAATTTCCTTTAAATCTTCATTTTTAATGATTTGTTCTTCAACCGTTTTTCTAAGGATTTTCGCTTCTATATCTGTAATGAATTTTCTTTCTAATGAATAATTGATAGCAGGAATTAAGATATTAGATTTCAGAAAATGATAGTCTGACAACTTATCAATTTTTTCAATTTCCTCTTTTAATCCTCTCAATACATATTCGCACCATTCTAATATCCCTTCTCTTGTGCCTGTGTCAGCTTTGGAAAGCATATCATAATAGGTATTTCTATTGCTGCAAAATACAGCAGTTGGGTTTACAATTCTTCCTGCATTTAGGTTCAAACCACTTTTTACCAGCATGGCATAAGTAAAAAGTCTTACTGCTCTACCATTTCCATTTCCAAAAGGGTGAATCCACACAAACCTATGGTGTGCGATAGCTGCTTTTAGTAAGTCGTATTTAGTAGAATGTTCGGTATTGATAAAACGAAACAATTCGTCCATATAATCCTCTATTAAAAAAGAATCCGGAGGCAAATGGGCAGAATTATTAATTTTAATATTGTGGCTTCTGTATTTTCCGGGTGTTATATCTCCCTCTCCGTTAGGTGGAGGAGGCAGATTATTGACCGCAATTTTATGCAGTTCGCTAATCATCATTTTATCAATAGGATAATCTACAACAGTATCCTCTACAAAAGCCATAGCTTCATCTATATTATCAATTTCCAAAAGCTTGGCATTTTGGCTCTTAGGTTCATCTTCAATCTTAGTTTCTACATACTCTGCAATGGTCGTGTTATTCCCCTCTATCCTCGCAGAACCCATACTTTCCAACCAATGAAAAACAGTCTTTAGCTGAAAAAAAACTTCAGGATGAGTGGAGCCTCCTAATTCTTTTTTACGAAGATGCTCCAGCTCTATAATAAGGTCAGTAAGAGGAGAATCAAAGTCTGGTTGTAATAAAGTGAGCTCGTAAGGATTAAACTTTGCCGTCATAGACAATTATTTGCTACAAAGTAAATAATTATTTGCCATATAAAAAATAATTATTTGCAAAAAAATATTCAAAAGTGCTATTTATTAATGTTTTACAGATGTGTATTACCTTTCGTTATTTGCCAAAACCCTGTTACAACATTTGCGAAATCGCAAGACTAACATTTGCTTTCTTACCTCAAAACTAAGTGAAAACCTTTAGGTTCTATGGATTCCTTGACACCAATTATTCTATGTTTCTATGTGGTAAAAATATTAAACCACATAGAAACATAGGTTGTGGGCAACAATCAACAGAAGTTGGCATAGAAGCTTTGCTTTCACATGTAGATATTTATTGTTTTTAATGGTCATATGCAATCGCTAATCTTCATTGATGTTTGCGTTTAGTGAATCATGGCGATTTCACATTAGTATAGAATACTTAAACCTGTTTTCATCGTCATTTCTTAAAAGACCAACAAATGAAATAACTACTCTTTTATATAGCACAAATGATATAGCTACTCTTTTTGTTTGAAATAAGAGTAACTAAACAATTAGCTACTCTTTTATATATCACAAATGATATAGCTACTCTTTTTTACAGAAATAAGAGTTACTAAAAAGAAAAACTCTCCTGCAACAACGCCTGAAACAAATCTTCCGACTGCTGTGCCTGACTTTTTACCAAAACCTTCTGTGCCTCTATATTCTTTATCATTTCTGCAAATGCGGTTTGGAGGGAAAGTGGTGGAAGAATTACATTAAAATTTCTAATATCTGATGCTTTTAAAGCAGGATAATTAGCACCAGATACCATTCCTTCAAATTTACTAGTCACAGAATCTGAATTTAAAAATTCAAATAGAAAATTTTCATCTATTAATTCATTTTTACACCTAAAAACAAAAAATCCTGTTGACCCAATAAATCCATCACAATTATTTACTGCAATATTTTTTAAATTTGGACGAACTGTTGATAATAATACATCGCCAGCTTTTAGAATTTGCTGAGCTCTTGAAGGTCTTTTATCAATCTTATAAGAAGTTGTGCTAACAATTTTCTTTCTTATATTATCCACAGATGAAATATCTACATATTCAATATAATCAGGTTTAGTTTCTCTACCTAAATTTTTTATTGGTAATGTAATTTTATCTACTATCATCACTTCCCACCCCTTTTCATTTTTCACCGGGTCGCCAAACATTTCTATAAAAATAGACTGTGCCAATTCATCATATTGTGCAAGGAGTTCTTGGTCTTTTTTCCTTAAAGCATCGGCTTTGTCCAGCTTCTCCGCAATCGCTTTTTGCGTAGCAAGAGAGGGAAGCGGGATTTGGATACTTTCTAATTTTGCTTTAGTTAATTTCCCCCGAGTTGTACCAGTAATAAAACTATTTAAATCAGTGAAATTCAAATAATGCATTAGATATTCTAAATTAGTATCTTCATTTTTCTCAATTAATACATGAGCATGGTTATTTACCCAACATTTTTCATTATAAATTTTTGCACAAATTTGATTTGCACCCCATGAACCTCCATCTTCAGAAATACATAAAATTTTCATATCAAATAAAAATTCATCAATATATCCCTGAATATTATTTGCACCAATATAAGGATATAATCCATAAACAGTTTTTTGATCTCTTTCTTGTTGATTTAGAGGTTTTCGTAGGTTATCAAGATTATTTGTAATATCTTTTATAAATACCTTTTTCACATTATAATATTTTTAAAAGTTCAACCATCAACTCTCTCCTCTCCTCATCTAATTTTTGGATATTGGCAATAATCTCTACAGGTTTGGCGTATATTTTTTGCTCATAGACTACTTCTTTGTATTTGTTAATGCTAAGATCATATCCATTGTCTGCAATTTCTTGTTTGGGTACAAAGAAACTTTGTTCTGTTCTGGTTCTATCCGTTTCGTTTTCTCGGTTGTGGTAGCGTGCAACCACATCTGGGATATCGTTTTCTTTCACAGGGTTTCTCTTGTCGTCCAAGCTGTAGCCATCGGCTTTCATATCGTAAAACCAAACTTGGTCTGTACCTCCGGCATTGGTTTTGGCAAAAATAAGTATGGCGGTAGATACTCCGGCATAAGGCTTGAAAACCCCGGAAGGCATAGAGATTACCGCTTGCAAGGCCTGGTTTTCTACCAATTCTTTTCTAATTTTTTTGTGGGCTGTAGAAGAACCAAACAAAACACCGTCCGGGATAATCACCGCACATCTGCCACCTATTTTTAGTCCTTTCAGCATCAATCCCAAAAACAAGAGTTCTGTTTTTTTGGAATCGACCATGGCAATTACTTTTTCGTCCACCGCATCTTTGTCCAAACTCCCTTTGAAAGGTGGATTGGCAAGTATCAAAGATACCTTTTCTTCAAAATCTGCATTGGCTTGGGACAGAGAATCTACATCTTTCAGCTGTGGATTTTCTATACCGTGCAAAATGAGGTTCATAGCACCAATCCGGATCATGGTTGGATCAAACTCCATCCCTTGAAATTGTGCATTCTGATAATGATTTTGCACTGCGGGTTTTAGCAATTCCTGTTTATAATGGGTATTGATGTATTCTGCAGCACCCACCAAAAAACCACAACTTCCGGCAGAAGGATCGCATACCACATCTTCCGTGGTAGGCTTGGTGAGTTCTACCATCATTTTGATGATGTGTCTTGGCGTTCTGAACTGTCCATTGCTACCGGCAGTAGAGAGTTTGCTCAACATATACTCGTACAAATCGCCTTTGGTATCTTTGTCTTTCATGTCTATATTGTCCAACATTTCTACCACTTGGGCAAGAAGTCTGGGCGTAGGAATCATAAAGGTGGCATTTTTCATAAACTTGGAGAAAGCCGTACTTTTCCCGCCAAAGTTTTTCATAAAATCGAAAACCCCGTTTTCTTTTTGAAACAATCTGAACATTTCTTCTGGAGAAATATTTTTGAAATTGCTCCATCTTAACTCCATATTTTCGGCATTATAAATAAACCCTGACGAATCTCCGGTAATGATGGCTTCTTGTTGCAGTCTGTTTTGTAGTTCGTCCAACTGCTTGATGAAGAGTAAAAAAGTAATCTGCTCTATAACAGAAAGCGGATTGGACAAACCGCCACTATGAAACGCCAACCAAACTTGGTCTATCTTGGATTGTAATTCTTGTGTGAACATATTATTATTTGAAGTTGCTAAAATACAGTATTCTTATTACTTGTTGTACATTTATGGAATAATTTACGCAATGACGCAATAAGCATATTTTTAAGGGTTTTATGTTTTTAAGACGCAAAGCTATAGCGATGTTCAAATTAAAAATCTTCGCTTTTTTTGCGTCTTATTATTTTATTGAAGGATTTTATATTTTGCAACTTTGCGTATAATATCATTTTCAATAATTTAATTTATAATCTCCTCTGATGATGCGAAGCAGATCAAATACCACTTTATATAGTGCAAAAAAACCCGGAGCATAAAGTCCGGGTCAAATGTTCTTATTTTAGAGTGCTCAAAAATAGCGTAAATGTATAATCGGGCACTTTTGTTTTGCAAAGGTAGTGATATTATTCCCACTCTCAACATCAAGAAGACAAAGAACAGGGCAAACGGGTTTAAGGATTCTATACTAATGTGAAAGCAATGTTTCTAAGCCAAATTCTGTTGATTGTTACCCACAACCTATGTTTCTATCCCGAAGTATTGGGACAAGTTATGGTAAAAATGTTAAACCACATAGAAACATAGAATAATTGGCGTTAAAGAATCCATAGAACCTAAAGGTTTTCACATAGTTTTTTTAACCCGTTTGCCCTTAGACAAAGAACTTCATAAATAAAAAAATCTCACATTGCTGTGAGATTTTTTTGTGGGTCCTGAGGGATTCGAACCCCCGACCCTCTGGGTGTAAACCAGATGCTCTGAACCAACTGAGCTAAGAACCCGAATTTTTTTTAAAGGTTTCGTTTCCTTTTTGTGGGTCCTGAGGGATTCGAACCCCCGACCCTCTGGGTGTAAACCAGATGCTCTGAACCAACTGAGCTAAGAACCCTAATCATGAGATTGCTCTCGTTTTTAGTGGTGCAAATATACGGCTTATTATTATTTCTGCAAATTTTTTTGTAAGAAATCTCCAACTACAAAGTTAATTCCTCCAATAAAAATTATCTCATTATTTTTAATGCGTTGTAATGCAGAAAGATAACCTTCCTGTACGGATTGAAATATTTTGTAATCAATTCCTGCTTTTTTTAGTTCATCTTCATAATCTAATGGATTTTTCGCTCTGTTGATAGATGGTTTAACAAAATAAAATGTAGAGTTATTTGGGAGAATTTCCAAAACATGGTCGATTTTTTTGTCATTTACAAATCCCAAAATATCATGTTTGTGTTGCAACATTTCATTCAGTTGCTGAAAAACTTTTGTGAGTCCGGCTTCATTGTGTCCGGTGTCGCAAATGGTCAAAGGTTTTTTTGAAAACTCATACCATCTACCAATGAAATTGGTATTTTTTTGTACATTTTCCAAACCTTCTACCACAGAAGATTCTTTAATAAGGATACCCAATTTTCTCAATTCATTGACTAAACCCAAAACTACTTTTATATTTTTTCCTTGGTAATTACCTTGCAAATCTGTCAAATAATTAACTTGAATTCTTGTTGTATCAATAAAATCCGCACCATTTTCTTTGGCTTTCTCCGAGATTATGTTTTTTACTATTTCATCTTCGTCTCCGGAAATTATCGGCGTATTTTTTTTGATAATTCCAGCTTTTTCTTTTGCTATAAGTTCTTTTGTGTTTCCTAAAATATCCATGTGGTCCAACTCAACATTGGTAATAGCTGTTACCAAAGGTTTGATAATATTGGTAGAGTCTAATCTTCCACCCAAACCGACTTCTATGATAGCAAAATCAACATTTTGTTGTTTGAAATACTCAAAAGCCATAATGGTAGTAAACTCAAAAAAAGAAGGACGAATATTTTCAGGCAACTTTTTTAATTTCTGAATAAAATCAAAGACAAATTTCTTGTCGCAATTATTACCATTTACTTTAATTCTTTCGGTAAAATCTATAAGATGGGGAGAATTGTACAACCCGACTTTATAACCTTCGGTTTGCAAAATTGAAGATAGCATATTGCTAGTAGAACCTTTTCCATTGGTACCTCCGAT
>JAFDZJ010000241.1 GCA_018266965.1 Bacteroidota bacterium | reverse complement strand
CTTGGCAACTTGTCTTACAATTTCGCTACCTATAGAACCTGCTCCTCCTGTTACCAGAATTTTTTTATTATTCAATTGCAGTTCTACATCAGTTTTGTCCATGGATATACTTTCTCTATTCAACAAATCTTCGATTTGTATTTTTTGAAAACCACCGGAAATGTTTTTATCTTTTAATTTTTCTATAGAAGGAGCTTTTAACATTTTAAGGTCTAACTCCATCAAAAAAGACACCCAAGCATTTAGTTCAGACCTTGTTAGACTATCCTTGTTGATGAGTACGAATTCTATATCATTCTCTTCTACAAATTCTTTGGTAAGTTTGGATTTAGAAAAAATAGGTTTACTAGAAATTCTTTGTGTGAGATTATCTTTGTTAATAGTAAGAAATCCAAATATTTCATAAGGACTATTGGTGTTGGAGATTACCACATTGGCAATTGCAATACTATTGGCATCTGTTCCTAGAATCAATATTTTTTTTAGAAATTTGGATCGATTAACATCGTTCACATAATGATAAATTGCTCGGATAGATAATCTAAATAAAAATAAAAAAACAAATGAAAAAGTACCATAAATAACCAATACAGGAACTCTTATCAGATAACTACCATTGGTGTGAAAAAAGATTTTATTGACAACTAACAATATGATTATTGTAAGTAAAATAGTAAGTATCAATTTAGCCAAATCAAAAAAACTAGTATGCCTTATCACTCCGGAATAAGTCTTGAATAGGTACATAAAGAAAAAATTAAGCCCTACTACCAAAGTAGTTTTTTCGTAAAAGTTAAGAATGTTGATAGGTTTAACATTCAAAAAATCCAAAATAAAATAAGTAAGATAGAAAGAGAAAATTAAAATAAAAATATCAATCATTACTACTATCCATCTGGGAGAGTAGTTTTTCTCGGAATTTCTTTTTGCCCATATTAGAAATTTATCGGGTAAAAAACGAGGATTGAGATTCATTATAGGCTGGTAGTTTTAGTTATAATTTTAATAAAAAAATCCAAAAAAATATTATCCTATTTTTGGATTATCTTTCTAATCATTTGTTTTTACAAAGATACAAGATTTTCTGAAAATAAAATTAAGGAAAAACAACTATTATTAAACCGAGGAAATAGAAAGAATATCATCATACTCAAAACCTTTGGAAAGCAAATACTTAGTAGTTTTTATTTTTTTCTGAAAGTCTTTCAATCCTTTCAATTTATTGTAATAATCATAATATTGCTTTTCCAATGCTTCTTGGTAATCAGCATCTTGTATTTCGTTCCAGCATTTGGATATTAATTTTTCATTAATTTTTTTTTGGATAAGTTGGATTTTTATTTTGTTTTTCCCCCAACCTTTTATATAGAACTTCCCTCGGATATAACTTCTCACAAATCGCTCTTCATTCAGGAAATTCTCTTTTATTAGGTAAAGTATAATTTCTTCTTTTGCTTCCGGAATCAGTACAAATTCTCTCATTTTCTGTTCGATTTCTTCATGACATCTGTCTTGATAAACACAGTAGTTTGCCATTTTTTGTTTGATTTCCGAAAAAGTAAATAATTTTTTTTCCATACTGTTCATCTATTTAAAATAGAATATAGAATTTTATAGTAAACCGTTTAGTATAAAAAAAGGTTAGAGGAATTGCCTATCTAACCTTTTTTTTGAAGAATATTTTATTGAAAAATTAAAAACTAAACAATGGTCGTCCTTCCATCATTGCATTTACTTTTTTCTTTACATCTGCCAATACGGTATCGTTATTGATATTGTCCACCACATTGGAAATTAGTTCTGCAATATTGTCCATTTCATTTTCTTTCAATCCTCTAGTGGTAATTGCTGCAGTCCCCAATCTAATTCCAGAAGTTGTAAAAGCAGACTTATCATCAAAAGGAACCATGTTTTTGTTACAGGTAATATCGGCTTTTACCAATGCTTTTTCAGTTTCTTTACCGTTTACATTTTTATTTCTAAGGTCTATCAACATCAAGTGATTGTCTGTACCACCACTTACAATTTCAAAACCTCTATCTACCATTGCTTTTGCTAATGATTGGGTGTTGGAAATAACTTGTTTGGCATAAGTTGCAAAATTTTCTGACAAAGCTTCTCCATAAGCAATCGCTTTTGCACCAATTACATGTTCCAATGGTCCACCTTGTATCCCTGGGAAAACCGCCGAATCCAATACTGCGGACATCATTTTCAATTCTCCTTTTGGAGTTTTGTGTCCATAAAGATTTTCAAAATCTTTTCCTACCATAATCATTCCACCTCTTGGACCTCGGAGAGTTTTGTGGGTGGTAGTGGTAACAACATGGCAATACTCGAATGGGGAGTCGAGCAATCCCTTGGCTATCAAACCAGCAGGATGAGCAATATCTGCCCAAAGTGTAGCTCCTATTTCGTCGGCAACTTCTCGAAATTTTTTGTAATCCAAATCTCTGGAATAGGCAGAATAGCCAGCAATAATCATTTTGGGTCTTTCTCGAAGTGCTACTTCACGCATTTGTTCGTAATTTATCCTACCAGTTTCTCTTTCCACTCCGTAAGAACAGACTTGGTATTGGATTCCAGAGAAATTAACAGCAGAACCGTGGGTAAGATGTCCTCCCATAGAGAGATCCATACCCATTATTTTATCTCCGGGTTTCAAGACCGAAAGATATACTGCTGCATTGGCTTGGGAACCGGAATGAGGCTGTACATTGGCATACGCTACTCCAAATAATTTTTTTGCTCTTTCTATTGCTAGGGTTTCAATTTCATCTACCACTTCACAACCTCCATAATATCTTCTTCCTGGATAGCCTTCGGCATATTTGTTGGTAAGGACAGAACCCATAGCAGCCATAACTTCATTGGATACAAAATTCTCCGAAGCTATCAGTTCTATACCGTGCATTTGTCTTTGTTTTTCTTTTTCGATAAGTTCGAAAATTATATCTTGTGCCATTTATTATGTTTTAAAAATTAAAAGGAGCAATTTAGGACTAATTATCAAGATACACAAATTATTTTTTTTAACTAATCTCCATTTTCCAATTGAAAAACAGCTTCTATTTTTGTGTCAAAAAATTTAGCAATTTTAAGAGCCAACACCGTTGAAGGAATATATTTTCCAGTTTCCAATGCGTTGATGGTTTGTCTGGAAACTCCAATTTCTTTTGCTAATTCCTCTTGGGTAATTTTCTTTATCGCCCGTAATACTTTTAGGTTATTTGTCATTTTTCAATAGATAAGTCCAATAAAAAACATAAATTACTAGTGGCAAATACATGGCTATTATCATGAAATTAAAAAACATCACTCCAAAAACCGTAACAAATAATATCAAAATAATAAAATAACTAATTCCTAAGCTTGTGAAAACCGCCTTTAACCGAAGGGATTGCAAATATTCATCTTCTTGTTTTTCTTTAGAAAATCCAATAAGCAAACCTCCTACTATAATTAATATTCCAACGGTATTGGAAAAAATATTCACATTGGTACTAACAAGAAAACCAGTTTCCTCTCTAGAAAAAAAAAATCCAGAATTATATAACACTGGAAGATTTACCATCCATTCAAAAGAATTATCATTG
>JAFDZJ010000240.1 GCA_018266965.1 Bacteroidota bacterium | reverse complement strand
ACGGCTTTCGGAGCTCATACCGGAATTGGTACACTACCTACCCTTTTCTACGGAACCGAAGAACTCAAGAAAAAATACCTTCCAGACTTGGCTGCAGGTCTAAAATTTGGGTCATATTGTTTAACAGAACCCGATGCGGGTTCCGATGCCAACTCCGGAAAAACAAAAGCTGTACTTTCCGAAGATGGAAAACATTACATCATCAACGGACAAAAAATGTGGATTTCCAACGCCGGATTTGCAGATACTTTTACCTTGTTTGCAAAAATTGATGACGATAAAAATATCACCGGATTTGTCATCAATAGAAGTGAATTGGAAGATCCAAACTCTTTGACTTTGGGTGAGGAAGAACACAAATTGGGGATTCGCTCTTCATCTACAAGACAGGTTTTCTTCAACAATATGAAAGTGCCTGTAGAAAATATGCTGGGCGAGAGAAACAACGGTTTCAAAATTGCTCTCAACGCCCTGAATGTAGGCAGGATAAAATTGGCAGCTGCCAACTTGGACGGACAAAGAAGAATTCTAAATCATTCTGTAAAATACGCCAATGAAAGAAAACAATTTGGCGTTGCTATTGCTACTTTTGGAGCGATTAGAAAGAAAATTGCCGAGATGGCAACTGGAGTTTTTGTTTCAGAAGCCGGAACTTATAGAGCTGCAA
Organism: Bacteroidota bacterium; assembly: GCA_018266965.1. Classification (GTDB taxonomy): domain Bacteria; phylum Bacteroidota; class Bacteroidia; order Flavobacteriales; family Weeksellaceae; genus Amniculibacterium. The sequence continues at coordinate 4,796 of JAFDZJ010000240.1, read as the reverse complement.
AAGATATTCAGAATAAAATTGACGAATTGGTTGCCGGTGGAATGAACCATCAAGAAGCTGAATTGAAAGGTGTGGAAGAATATGCTGTGGAATGTTCTATCTTAAAGGTTTTCGTTTCTGACCTAACCCAAAACACTGCCGACGAAGGTATCCAAATTTTTGGTGGAATGGGCTTCTCCGAAGATACTCCGATAGAAGCTGCTTGGAGAGATGCCAGAATTGGTAGAATCTACGAAGGAACCAACGAAATCAACAGACTTTTGGCGGTAGGAATGTTAATCAAAAGAGCGATGAAAGGTCAGTTGGATTTATTAACTCCTGCTATGGCAATTTCTAAAGAATTGATGGGAATACCATCGTTTGAAGTGCCAGATTATTCGGCTTATATGAGTGAGGAAAAAGCAATCATCGCCAATTTGAAAAAAGTTTTCCTAATGGTTTCCGGAGCTGCATTGCAAAAATATATGATGGATATTGAAAAGCAACAACATCTTTTGTTAAACGCTTCCGAAATCCTGAACCAAATTTATATGGCTGAATCTGCAATTTTGAGAGCGGAAAAACATTTTGCACAAGATTCTGTAGAAGCAACAATGGCTCAACTGAACCTTTACAAAGCGGTAGAAAAAATTATTGTTGCCGCCAAAGAAGGAATAATCTCTTTTGCCGAAGGCGACGAACAAAGAATGATGCTTTCTGGACTGAGAAGATTTACCAAATATACCAACAACCCGAATGTAGTGGCACTTACAGAAAAAGTGGCTGCACATTTTGTAGAAAAAGGAGGATATTAATTTTCTTTTTGTTAAACCAAATTAGCCTACAAATTTTGTAGGCTTTTTTTTTTGGCTAAATGATTAAAAACTGACAACTACACAACAATACATCAACAAAAAAATTTAGAATAGACACCAAAAAATAATTTTTTTTATTATATTCGTGAATATAAAAGATATAGATGATGGCTTACGATTTGGAAAAAGAAAATAAAGAAATCCTTGCTCGATACAAAGATTTGATTTCTAGTACTTACAGAACACTAGATGAAGAACAGAATAAATTAATCCGGAAAGCTTTTGATATAGCTCTTGATGCTCACAAAGACCAAAGGAGAAAGACTGGCGAACCTTACATATATCATCCAATTGCAGTAGCAAAAATTGTTGCCAAAGAAATAGGTTTGGGTGCAACCTCTATTGCTTGTGGATTGTTACATGATGTAATAGAAGATTCGGAATACACTTATGAAGATTTAGAAAAAATATTTGGTGAAAAAATAGCCAAAATAGTTCAGGGATTAACAAAAATATCCATCATGAACCACCAAAACATCTCTATACAAAGTGAAAATTACAGAAAATTATTACTTACACTTTCAGAAGATTTCCGAGTAATTCTTATTAAAATTGCCGACCGATTGCACAATATGAGGACTTTGGACTCTATGAGACCAGACAAACAACAAAAAATTGCATCTGAAACGGTATATATTTATGCTCCACTTGCTCATCGATTGGGTCTGTATAATATAAAATCCGAATTAGAAGACCTCTCTATGAAATATAATAACCCGGAGGTCTATAAAGAAATTACTGAAAAACTCCAACACGATAGAGAACTCCGACAATCGTATGTAGATGAATTTACCCAAGAAATTTCTAATGAGTTAAAGGAAGAAGGACTTGATTTCAGTATAAAAGGTAGAGCTAAAGCCATTTCTTCGATATTTCGAAAAATGCAAAAACAAGGAGTTCCTTTTGAAGAGGTTTTTGACAATTACGCCATCAGAATAATTTATAAAGCAGATGCAAAAAATGAAAAATTTGTAGCTTGGAAAATATATTCCATTGTAACAGACCTCTACCATAGCAATCCAAGTAGGATGAGAGATTGGATTACACAGCCAAGAGCAACAGGTTATGAAAGTTTACACCTCACTGTACTCGGTCCAGACAAAAGATGGATAGAGGTACAAATCCGTTCCGAAAGAATGGACGATATAGCAGAAAAAGGTGTTGCTGCTCACTACAAATACAAAGAAGGGTTTCGACAAAATTCCGATGATAATAATTTTGAATCCTGGGTATCGGAAATCCGTGAGGTATTGGAAAACCAACAAGCACTTTCCACAGCGGAATTGATGGACAACATAAAACTAAATCTTTACTCCAAAGAAGTTTTTGTATTCACACCGAAAGGAGAAATAAAAATTCTACCTACCAATTCTACTGCATTAGACTTTGCGTTTAGTGTTCATTCGGATTTGGGAATGCACTGTTTGGGTGCAAAGGTCAATGGAAAACTGGTTCCTATTTCTTATGTACTACAAAACGGTGATCAAATTGATATTCTCTCTTCCAAAAACCAAAAACCAAAAATGGATTGGTTAGAATTTTTGGTAACTTCCAAAGCAAGAGCTAGAATAAAAAATTATTTGAACTCCGAAAAATCTAACATTGTTGCAGAAGGTAAAGAGATACTCCAAAGAAAATTACGACACGCCAAACTCTCGTATAACGATAAGGAGATTAATAAAATGCAAAAATTCTTTGGACTGAAAACTTCTCAAGAACTTTTCATGGGTTTCCAAGATGGCAGTTTGGACGCTGCTGATATTAGAAAATATGTAGATTATAGTAAAAATGTACTGAATAATATATTTACTCGTTTTAGAAAATCCCCAACAAAAAATACGATTTTTGAAGAGAATACCAAAGAAAATTTGGACATGATAGTCTTTGGAAAAGACGAGGAAAAACTAAACTATACTTATGCCAAATGTTGTACGGTAATACCCGGAGATAAAATCTTTGGCTTTATAACTATTTCCGAAGGAATAAAAGTACACAATGACAATTGTCCCAATGCTATCAACCTAAGAGCTCAATATGATTATAGAGTCCTTCCCGCAAAATGGGTTAATGAAGAAAGTTTCAAAAACAGAGTGAAAATAGAGATAGAAGGACTAGACAGAATGGGAATGATAAGTGATATTACCCAAGTAATCACCAACTCTATGAGTATGGATATGAAAAGTATGACTATTGCTTCCAATGACGGAATTTTTTCCGGAACTATTTTTCTAGAAGTAAAAAATAAAATCCAATTGGAAGAAACTATCAAACAACTGAAAGCTATAAAAGGTATCTCAAAAGTTACTCGTTCCTAATTATTAAACGATGAATATAAGTCATTATTTCAGAAAATTTTTCCATCATTCTCAATCGTCTGGTATATTATTACTTTTAGCGGTAATTACCTCTTTATTGATAGCAAATTCAACATTAGGAATTGGATTTCAGACAATATTAGATAAAAAAGTAGGATGGGAAAATTTGCATTTACACTACTCCATCGGTAGTTGGATTAATGATGGATTGATGACTATATTTTTTCTATTAGTAGGTTTAGAAATAAAAAGAGAATTGGTTGAAGGCGAACTCTCGGATATTAAAAACGCTTCTTTACCAATAATTGCAGCTTTTGGTGGAATGTTGGTTCCTGCTGGTATCTATTTATTTTTTACACAAGATACAGAATTTTCCAATGGTTGGGGAATACCTATGGCTACGGATATTGCTTTTTCTTTGGCAATACTATCTATGCTTGGGAAAAAAGTTCCGATTTCTATAAAGATTTTTCTTACCGCACTTGCAATTGTCGATGATTTGGGAGCTATATTGGTCATTGCTATTTTTTATTCCGAAAAAATAGAATTTTCCTATTTATTTTTTTCATTATTAATGTTTATCCTATTAATAATTTTAAATTATTTTAAAATAAAAAAGCATATTTTTTATATAATACCGGGTATGTTTCTTTGGTATTTCATGCACCACAGTGGTATTCATGCTACTATTGCAGGGGTAATATTGGCGTTCACCATTCCTTGTAACAAGTCGGATACACAAATTTCTCCATTGGAAAAATTAGAAGAAAAACTACATCTACCTGTTAATTTTCTTATTATGCCAATATTTGCATTAGCAAATACCAATATTACTTTTCATTCCGGAATGGTCAATCAACTTACTAATTCTTTCAGTATAGGGATTATTGCTGGATTGTTTTTAGGGAAAGTTATCGGTATCAATCTATTTTCTTTTATTGCAATTCGATTAAAAATCAGTAAAATACCGGACAATATTATTTGTAAACATCTCATTGGAGCCGGATTATTGGCAGGAATTGGCTTTACCATGTCTATTTTCATTGCTGTTATTTGTTTTAAAGATATTGCACAACAAGACGAAGCAAAATTTGCCATACTCATTGCGTCGATTTTGTCAGGATTTGCAGGTTATTTTTTATTAAATATTTTGGCCATCAAAAAAAAATAATAGATTGATTTCTGTATTTAAACACTGCATTCGAATTTAAAATTATTTTATCACATTGTATTTTTGTCTTGAAAACGAAGTTTCGGCGTAGTCAAATAAAAGTACCAAAAGTTGTCGTTGAACTTTGCAGTTTCGACTAACTATTGCAAATCCCTTGTTGTACACAGTACCTTTATTTGAGATGTTTTTCGATTAGTTCGTTCCATTTTTCTTTATGTATTTTTTTTATTTCTGTGTCGTTTTTTATCAATTCATTGTAGTTAGTTACAAATTCGTCCAATGAAGTTATCAAGCGTAAATAGTATTTAATTGTTGGCAAAAGTCCGTTGATGATGATTTGGCAACCGTGTTTTAGTTTTAGTTCATCCACCAAATCAGCAATTTCTATTTTATCACTTTCTTTTACGCCAAAGTAAGATAGAATGTAATATCTGTCGGGATTGAAACGAGCAATTT
>JAFDZJ010000023.1 GCA_018266965.1 Bacteroidota bacterium | reverse complement strand
ATGTGTGTGCCAGAAATCGCTAGAAAATGCACCAATCCGGTCTTGCTAAAATCTTCTGTCATCTCTTGTCCCATCTCTGTGCGATCTGCCAAGATTATTCCTTTTGCAAATTCTTTGGAAGTTGGCTGTAGGTTACTTTCACTTATTTTCCAAAGAGTTTCCAATCTCCATTGCCTAATTTGGTCCGAAAAAGTCATTTTTTTGGGAGCAGATTGTATTTCTCCATTTATCCAACCTTGATATTCAATTTTTTGGCGATAAAGATATTTTGCATAATTGAATTGAAAATCATGTTTCGGAAGTTCCACTTTTTTCAAATAAATGAGTGCTGAATAATAATGTTTGTAGTCCAAATCCCGAGTTTCCTTGGGCAAAGAAACAACTGATTTTACAATTTCTTCTTGTCCGCTTCTAGTTGTTGTGAGTATGGAAACTTCATATCTTTTGTATTTGGAATTGCTATTGAGTTTTTTTTCAAGTTGAAAAACATAATTCCTTTGTGGTAATTGATAGGGATTGTTAGGATGTTGATTATTAAAATAATGAAAAAACATCCCCAAAGAGAACATAAAAAGTGAAATGGAAATTAATTTTACTTTTGGCTGTTTTACATTCAACAATAAAATGAAAAATAAAAGTAAAATACTAATAACCAATGGTGTTATCACAAGCCATAATTGTACGGTAGTATATTCCACCACCAATATTCCTGTTGCAAAAAGCAACAAAGCTATGAGCAAGGGTTGCCTAGACACTACTAATAATATTAAGAATAGCCAAAATACAAAATATTGATTGGCAATGAAGAAAATAATCTACTTTTAATTATTTTTTAACCCTAAAATAGTCTGTATTGATAATGCTATAAAATTTATGAATCTCCGACTATTATATCAGCAGCCCGATTGCTAGCACCATGATTTCCCAATTTAGCTTTCAACAAATCATAATCTTTTAATATTTCCGATTTGTTTTCTCCCAAAACTAATTTCAATTCTTTTACAAGATTGTTGGTGTTAAGGTCATTTTGGATCAGTTCCTTTACTACTTCTTTGTCCATAATTAAATTTACCAAAGAAATATATTTTATGTTTTTCACTACTCTTTTTCCAATTTCATAAGAAATTCTGCTAGATTTGTAGCACACCACTTCCGGAACTCCAAGCAATGCTGTTTCCAAAGTAGCAGTTCCACTAGCAACCAATGCAGCAGCAGAGTGTTGCAATAAGGTATATGTTTCATTGGAAACAAAATGTACTTGCTCTTCTACAAATTGGTTGTAAAATTCTTGGGACAGACTAGGTGCACCGGCAATCACAAATTGATAATTGGGAAAAAAAGGTCTTACCGACAGCATTAGTTTTAATTTTTTTTCTACCTCTTGTTTTCTAGAACCTGGCAACAATGCGATAATTTCTCTATTGTCCAACTGGTGTTTTTCCAAAAAAGCAGACCTTTCTACATTGGGCAAATCTTTCATAGCATCTAACAATGGGTGTCCTACGAAATGTGCATCGACCCCATATTTAGCATAAAATTCTTTTTCGAAAGGTAATATCACCAACATATCATCAACATATTTCTGTATAGTTGCTACTCTACCTTCTTTCCAAGCCCACAATTGAGGCGATATATAATATACCACACGGATACCCAAACTTTTGGCATACGCTGCAATCCTGAGATTGAAGCCGGGATAATCAATTAAAACTAAAACATCTGGTTGAAAATCCTCAATGTCTTTTTTACAAAATTTTATATTTCCTAATATTGTTTTAAGATTTTTGGCAACTTCCAAAAAACCCATAAATGCTAATTCTTTGTAATGTTTCACAGGTGTTTTGTGCGTAACTTCCGACATCAAATCTCCTCCCCAAAATCTAAAAATTGCGGCTTTATCTTTATTTTGAATTGCTTTTATAAGATTAGCTCCATGCAAATCTCCCGAAGCCTCTCCTGCGATGATGTAATATTTCATTATTCGCTATTATTCTATTTTTTTCTAGTAAACAAACTTTTTCAACAACAATTTTACCTTCATACAAAAAGAGTATTTTCACGGTATAGAGAAGGCAACAAGGATTTGTCATCAACAAATTATTATTTCAAGATAAATTCTGTAAATTTGTTCAAATATACAAAAAATAGATGTCCGAAGATTTTGAAATAAAAAATAAAGTGTCCGAAAGTGGACTTATCAACTTTGATCTATCCACACTGGTGTCAAAAGGAGAAAGAAAAGGTATTGACTTGTCTAACTTCTTGGTAGATGGACAAATCCTTATAGAAAAGGATTTCAGACAAAAAGTAGAACAAATAGATGCCAATATTTATAATGATTGTTTTGTCTATATCTATAATTCCACCGACGCAATTGTTCCACTTTGGTCTTATTTTCTACTTACCTCAAAAATTAGTCCGATGACAAAAAAAATAGTCTTTGGAAACCGTGAAGATTTGGAAATTATATTGATGCACCAAGCTATCCAAAGACACGATTTTTCCGAACTTATCGGAAAAAGAATATTGGTAAAAGGTTGTTCGGAAGTAGAAATTCCGGAAAACGCCTATATAGAATTAGTAGAACAGCTACAACCGATTGCAAAATCTTTGATGTTTGGGGAAGCTTGTTCCAATGTTCCTATTTTCAAAAAATAATATTTTTTTTGGAATATTAATTGCTACATTTGAATTTCTAATTTTAAAAATTAAAATACAATGAGTTTATTAGATTTATTAACCGGTAATTCCGGAGACCAAGTTGCACAAGAGGCAGAAAACAGATTTGGAATATCCAAAGGACAGATTTTGGCATTGTTGGCTGTAGCTGCACCAATCATTATCAGCCAATTAAGAAAAAATGCTGAAAAAAGCCCAGAGGAAGCCAACAACATCAACAACGCTCTCAATCAACATGATGGCAGCGTGTTAGGAAACCCAGCACAAGCAAGTACAGATGATGGAAATTCTATCCTTTCACACATTTTTGGTGGAAACAAAGCCAATGTAGAAAATCAACTATCCCAATCTTCTGGCATCTCTATGGACAAAATTGGACCAATTTTGGCGATGCTTGCACCGGTAGTTATGGGCTATATTGGAGGACAAAAACAACAATCAGGTGTCAATTCTGGCAGCGACCTTAGTGGTTTGCTTGGCGGTATCCTTGGCAATGCACAATCTCAATCTCAACAAAGCGACAATCCTTTATCCAATATTTTGGGTTCGGTATTAGGCGGAGGAAGTCAGCAATCTGGCGGAGGTATTGGCGATATTTTAGGTTCTGTACTTGGTGGAGGACAACAAGGTGGAGGACTAGGAAGTATCCTTGGAAATATCCTTGGCGGAAAATAATTTTTTTCTTTAAATTTTATATCAGAGTTCGCAATTTGTGAACTCTTTTTTTTCTTAAATAATTAACCGAGTGAATTTTATTTTGATGTGCTGGACTATAAAATGAGTTTTAATCCGAAATGAAAAAAATTGTGCAATTCTTGTGCAATAAATTGAAATAAAAAAGTGTAAAAAATTGTTTTTCAATTAATTACACTTTTTATTTGTGGAGTTGGAGGGATTCGAACCCTCGTCCAAACAAGCAATACGCAAACTTTCTACATGCTTATTTTGCTATTGATTTTCGATGTATAGCAGACAGCAAACAGCCAACTTTACACTTATCTTCTAATTTTTTCGTTTGATAGTCGAAGTGCTTATCAACTTATTTCCACTTTTTCCATGCCTCGAAATCGATCGTCGTAGAACAGAACTATCGGGAGACATCTTGTTTCCTTACTATACTTCGGGAAAACGCTGAATCCTACTAAACTTCGGATTAAGCAGCAAGAGCAAACTCTTGGTCGCCAGTTAAATTGTTGTAGCAAGGGATTAAAGAGATCGCGCTACGGTTCTCTGCATGCTTATTTACCCATTGGTCTTGCTGTCGAAACCAGTCAACCCCGATAATTTAAGTAGTACAAATTTACAAAAAACATAGTAATTTCCATGAAAAATATTGTTTTTTTAACATTTTTGACGGGAGATAATTGCCAATTTGTTTTAAACATCGTTAATTGTAGTTAATTTTCCTTCGATAATCTTATCCAAAACCAAGTTTTGTGGCAAATACAATTAATTTTACAACAAAGACTTTATATGAAAAAACTTTTATTTTTCCTGCTTATTTCCATTGTTTTACCCGCACAAAGCAGACAATTGATCGGAGTTGTAAAAGGAGAATTTAATGAAAACATGGCGGGTACTGAAATTTATAATACCCGTACAAAGGAAAAATTTGTTGTAAAAAACGATGGGTATTTCAGCATAAACGCTCTGGCTACCGATAGAATTCGATTGATAAAAAATGGTTACGAGATATTGGATAAAATAATTACCGAAAAAGATTTCTTGCTACCCATAGAAATAACGCTAATACTTTTGCCAAAAGAAATAAAAGAGGTAAAAATCGTGTATCAACCAACAGGAAATTTGAAAAATGATGTTGCAAGAATTAAAAAAAATATGTCCAAAAAAGACCAACTTCATGGACAGCTTGCAGGATATATTGCTCGGCCTTCCAAAGAAATCGAACCACGATTGGAAACTCCGTCTGCTTTCAAAGGTCATGATTTTTCAGCAGGACAAATTCCATTGTTTTCTACTGATGGAAAAACTGGAGTTATCAATTATATTTTCAGTAGGATTTTCACAAAAGAAAAAAAGAAAGGAAAATTAGTAGCCATAGATGAGTTGCAATTTTACACCAAAGTATCACAAAATGTAGATTTGGAATATTATTTTACCAAAGGATTACCAAGGACGGATTTTGACTTGTTTTTTGATTATGTCCTGAAACATAGTGATTTGTACGAAAAAAATTCCATTAACTACAATCAAAATCTTGTTGAAACTACCTTAAAAAATCATTTGATGGCATTTCTTGCAACCTATCCTAAAAAATAGTTAGTAATTAAGGTCTAAAAAATAGCATTTCATTTCAATTAAATTTCTGTTTAATTTCAGTTGGATTTTAACCCATTTAAAAAGCGTTTGGTTTTATTTCATTCATAATCAATAGTAAAGTTTAATTGTTCAAATTATCGAATTGAAATATATGCTAAATGTTTTTAAAGAAATCTCGACTTGTTCATTTTTGTTTAATTGTTTATAATTAGAATTGGAGGCTATTTGTTTTTTTTAACAAAATAAATATGTTGCTACATAATTCCGTTATGGGTTGGTAAATCTATTCTTTATCTGCGGAAAATTTTTTTTGTTTTTCTACAGAGCTAAAAATAGATATATCGTTTTGTATTTCTTTTTCTGACTCGAATTGTACAATTTGTAGTGTTGGAAAGTATTTTACAAATTTCAGATTAAATTTTGCTAAAAACTGTTTGGCATCTTTTTCCGAAAATGTATTTTTTAAGATTCCGAAATAGGTAATCATATTATTTTATTTTACAATTCTAACTAATCCACTTCCTATATCTCTATACATTAATCCCTCGATTTTTTGGGCATTTTTCTCTATTAAATTCCAAATTTCTTTTGCGTTAAGATGCGGATATTTTTCCATATACAAAGCTGCCATTCCTGCAACATGAGGAGTTGCCATACTTGTTCCGCTTTTTAAAGCATAGGTATTAATGGGGAAAGAGCTTACCACATCTACACCCGGAGCACAAACATTAATTGCTCCACCTGTAGAAGCATTAATGCCTCCATTGGAAAAATTGGCAATTCTCATTTGGTTATCAATTGCAGCAACTGCCATTATGGATTGTGCATTTGCAGGGGAAGAAACCGGCTGTGGTAATCCTGGTCTTTGGCTATCGTTTCCAGCTGCAGCAATCAGAAGGCAATTGTTTTCCAAAGCTTTTAAACCTATCGCCTCAAATATAGCAGAGGGAGTTTCGTTAATCCCTACAGGAGATGATAAGGACATGGATATTATTCTCATTTTTTTGGTTATTGCCCAATCTATTGCATCTACAACCGAACTAGTTGTACCACTTCCGTCGTTTGCCAATGCTTTTGCAACAAATAAGTTGGCATTTTTGGCAATACCGTATCGTTTCCCAGTGTTAATATTTAAGTTTCCAACAGCAGTACCAATGCAGTGTGTACCGTGTCCTTTTATATCTTTGTCCCAATCTTCATTGGGTATAAATGATTTTCCTTCGATAGTTCTACCTACAAAATCGGCGTGAGAAATATCAAATCCTGTATCCAAAACACAAACATTAATACCTTTTCCTGTTAGTTGACTTTTCCCCAATCCAATAGCGTTTAAACCCCATTCGTACGATGTAATATCTTTGGTTTTAGGCTCGGATTTTTGTTGGATTTGTGAAGCCAAAATCTTTAATTTTTCTTGTAGAGTTGCTGTTGTGTCTTGTATTTCTTTTAGAACATCTAATGCGTTATCTACATAAAAAACTCTTTCCTTTTCGAAATGTACAATAGGGTTGTCTTTTTCATCAATGGCCTTTTGCAGTTGTTCTTCGTCCATATTATCTACAACCATCATATTAAGGTTTTTGTATAGCACTCCATTGGAATCATCTATAATATTATAGGATTTGTTTTCACTGGACAGAAGCTCAGATGATGTTAGTTTTACTTGAAATTCTTTTTCAACTGTTTTTAGTGTTTTTTCTTCTTTATTGTCTAGCAATACTATATATTTTTCAGTATTCATTTTTCTATTATTTAAGATATTTTGACTACGATTTTTTCAATTAACAAATAAATGTCTTCTGCGGTAATTTTCATTTTCATTTTTTTATCCAACACTGCAATTGTGGTGTTTTGTTTTACGATAGAAGTCCAAAATAGTTCAATTGCAATGGTGTTATTTAATTTTTTCAACTCTTGGTTAGATAAAATTTGATTTTGTATTAAACTTAAAAATGTGTTGGACAATAGGTCATCTGCTTCAGATAATTTTTGTTCTTCGGATGCCAACATATTTACAAGGAGTTGTTGTATTTCTTGATTGATATGAAACGCCATTCCCCAAAAAAAATCTCTTCTTGCTGTTGCTATTTTCTCTAATTTTATTGGGTCGAAACCTTTTTTAATTGTTTGTAACATTCCGGAATATTTTAGTACTTCGGATTCTTTTGTACTATCTGAAATTTCTGAAAAATAGTATTGTAAATTTTTCAAAAAAAGTTGCAATTCGGTTTCATAGAGATAGGATTTATCCAAATACAAGGTTTGAATTGTATTAAATTTTGACAAGAAACCATTGATTACACTTACTTTATGATGGATAAATTCTAACATTAGTCAAAAGTTATTTCTTCCATTACATTTCCTTTGTCATCTTGCAATCGTACTAATCGTATTGATTCTTCTTCCATTTCTACATGCAGATTGAGGAATAACTTATCCTTATCGTCGTTTTTTGTTGTGTCGGGATCAATAAAAATAGCATTTAGTTTGGAGTTTACCATTTTATATTTGGTACTAAAAGAATCCGCAACAATGTCTCTCAATTCCGTACTTTCTTGGTCTGTAACTTTGGGATTGATTTTAAAATACTTCAAATCCATAGCTTTTACAAGTACAGTAACATTAATGGGTTTTAGGATTTGCGACATTGGCAAATCGGATATATTTTTAATGGTAGGAGAAATGGGTTGAAAAGGAATTGTCCGTATGGGTAGATTGCTATTCTGTTTTGTAATAGGGCTTTCCATAGATTTTAGAAACATTACCATTCCATCAGATTTTAAAAAATCTTCATTCACGGGTGGAATATTTATTTTCTTTTCAATATTTGTCCTTTGTATTTTATCATTAATCTCATTTATGATTAATTTTTTATCAAAATTAAATTCAAATTTAGAGTCAGCATCTATATCTGCAATTTTCAACGGGACATCCATTTTTATACTTGGCATAGAGTATCGTGGTACCTTGAAATATTTTAGGTACTGATGTTCTGCATATAGTTTTGCAACTCGTATGGCATTTTCATCTGCCATTTTACGAGCTTGGATTATCTCGTTATTAAGATAATCCAAGTAGTCCGAAAGTTTTATCATTCTCGTAAAATTTTTTTAAAATTAGTTTGCCAATAGACCTAGTACTTTTTCTAATCCTGCTGGCATTTCGTCGTTGGTTGCTCTAACTTTCACGCCAAGAGAGTATTCTTTTTCCACTCTTATTCCTGTTGTGGTCGATCTTTTTACTGAAATTTCTACTTTGAAACTTGCTTTTGCAAAAAGACTAGCCAAACCTCCTGTTCCTCCACTAGCTCCAGACACAAAGTTGAAATCTGTTTTTGTAGTTTCTGTAAAAGTAGAATTGAGTTTCACATTAAAATCTATATCGCAGCTTTCAATCCTAATACTCGGGATGTTAAGCAGTGCAATGAAGGGTACAGTAATGTTTACATCTTGTAATGTAGTAAGAGGATTGGCTGGGCTTACTGGTTTTGTGTTGTCGAAATTGGGATTTGGAGCGTTTTTTTTGTATTTAAACTCTGCCATTCTAAGTGTTTTGTTTCCTCCTGCATCGGTTTCGAACCCCACATTGTTAATAAAATTAACAGTACTTATAGATGCCGTTGCTTGAGCTCGTACACAAGCGTCAAGCGGACCTCCTATGATTTTAGCAAAATCTATCGAACCCAATTCTGTAGCAAAATTTGCAGTTGCGGCATCGGCTACATCAAATTTTAAATTATCCGACGCTTGAAGTCCCGTTAACAAATTAATAGCTGTTTTGCTAGATGTTTCCATTGCTTTTTCCCAACTGGTGTCGTATTTTATTTTAAAGGAGTTTAAAATATCAAATACATCTTTTTTGGATAGGTCGGTCATTTCGTCGGGTTCTATTCCGGAAATGGTTTGGTAAGTTGTAGTACCTATGGTTTGCTCAACACCTTTGAGTATCTGTACTAGCTCGGCTTTTGTTTTTTTAGAATAGTCTTTTTCTAAAATTGATTTTAAAGTTGTCATAAAAATGGTTTTTAGGTTAGTTTTAAGCTATAAAATTAGAGAGATTTACAAAGTAATACCATAGGAAAAACACGGTTTTTTCTAGATGATTTTCCTGTTTTTTAATACAAAAAGCAACAGTTTCTTTAAAAGCTTAATAGGTATTAACATTACAGGATTATGACAAAAAAAGATTTTTAGTTTTTTTTGAATATTCACTTTATGTAATATTTAAGTGCCTTACCGTTTTGTCTGAAATTGAGTGTGATAAATATTCTACTGATAATCAATTCTATTACTCCTTCGATGAATTAGCGGAGCTACTTTAAGATTTGATTATTTCAAATAAACAAACATTCTTTATCTTATATACTTTTTTATAAATTAACTAAAATATCAAACCTATCATAAGACTTATGATAGGTTTGATATTTTTGGGGTACTAAATAAAAAATAGTGTTGTGTAAAAGTTACGGATACTTTGCTTCATCATTTTTTTATGAATTTGATTGTTACAGGATTCCCAGAAACAACTTTGCCTTTGAGTATGTAATTTCCTATAGGTAAGAGATTTACATTCAGTTCTGTTAAACAATCTTTTATTGAAATTATTTTTTTTCCTGTGCTATCAAATATTTGGATAGCTCCAATTTTTTCTGAAAAAATCATTTTTTCAGAAACTGGATTTGGGTATATTTTGAACTGTTGTTTTTGTATTTCGTTTACCGACAAGAAACAATTTGTACTATAACTTGCGGTAGGGTCTTTTAGCCAACCGGTATATGTATTGGCATTTGTAACATTATCCACTTGAATACAAGTGAGATTTTGGTTGTTGTTTGCATACATATCTGTAATAATAGAATTATTACCATTTTTCAAATTGATTTTGGTTAGCGGATTATTATAACCGCACATAAAAACTTTTAAATTGCTGTTATTTGAAAGGTCCAAAGTGCTTAAATTATTGTGGTCACAGTATAGCCCTGTTAAAAGTGTATTGTTGCTGACATTTAATGCACTTAGATTATTGTTAGAGCAATTTAAAACTTTCAAAACCGTATTGTTGCTGACATCCAAATTTGTGATTGGGTTATTCGAAGTATAAAATTACAATAGATTTATATTTTGGCTGACATTTATACTTGTTAAATTATTATTGGTTAGTGTCAAATCTTCCAAAAGTGTATTTTTAGTTACATCCAAAGTGGTTAATGGATTATTTTGACATCTTAATGTTTTTAATAATATATTACTAGTAACATTTAAATTGGAAATAGGATTTAGACCGCAAAATAAGCCTCCAAGATTTACAAAACTTTCAATGCCTGTGAGGTTGGTAATATTTTTACTCATACAATTTATCGACCCAGTAAATGCAACAGCCTCAGAAACCTGAATTTCGCTATCGTGATTGGTGTTGATGGAATAATTTCCTACTAGATATGCTTTGAAGTTTGCATCTGGAATATTCACAACTTGTGCACTAATACTGATTGCTATGTTTGTTAATCCCAAAATAAATAATTTTCTTATCATAATTAAATATTTTTTTTCGACCTCTTTGGTAATGTTGAAAATCCTTTGGGTTGAATTTTTCTTAGAGAGTTTTATTTGAAATTGATTTAAAGTAGTCATAAAATTGATTTTAATTGTTAAGTTTTATCTTGCAAAATTATCTACAACCTTACTACTGTGGCATTAGTTAATTCACTATTTTTTTTTAGGTGTTTTTCCTGTTTTTTTAAAATAAAAAAATTAGATGTTTTTTGAGGGTTATATAATTTTAACCTTAAATTTTAGCGAATTTAAAATCGTTGAACTCTTGTTGTGCAAATGATAAATCGGTTTACACAAATGCAAGTATCAAAAGTTGGTACAATATTTTTGTTATTTTTGTAGAACAACAGATGTTATTTTTTATTCTAAAATCTTTTTAAAACACTAAAATTCAATTGTTTTTTTCTAATTTTTTAACATTAAATTTTCTGCATTTTGTATATTAATCATTTGCTGGAATTTCTTGCAACTTATCCTGAAAAATAGTTAGTAATAAAGGTCTAAAAAATAGCATTTCAATTTAATTAAATACTTGTTTAATTTTAGTTGTATTTTAACCCATTTAAAAAGCGTTTGATTTTGGTTTTATTTCATTCATAATCAATAGTAAAGATGAAAATTACTATTTTGAGCATATTAATAAATGAAAAAATGTTTAATTTTTTTTAGGAAAATTAACACAATTTAGTAATTAGTCTTATATTTGACTAATAAATAAATAACTATATGAAAAAAATACTTATTTCCTCAGCGTTATTAGCTGGTGTTTTGTCTTATGCAGGTGGCTTTAGGGTTTCTCTGCAAGGGGTAAAACAATTGGCTATGGCTCACACTAGTGCACATGCGGAAGATGCTAGCGTTGGATTTTTCAATCCAGCAGGGATTTCATTTATTCCTAACAAATTAAGCATTGTAGCAGGAGGCTTTGGTGTGAAGTCCGAAGTAGAATTTCAAAACATCAGTACGATGACTTCTACTAAAACAGATAATCCTATGGGTACACCTGTATATGCAGCCGTTGCTTATAAAATTAACAATACGGTTTCTGCTGGATTTAGCTTCACTACTCCTTATGGTAGTACTGTGAAATGGCCGGAAAAATGGCAAGGAAACGAAATGATACAGAAATTGGAACTGAAATCTTATTTTTTCCAACCAATGGTGTCAGTAAAATTAGCTCCTTGGATTTCTTTGGGTGCTAGTTATATCTATGTAAAAGGTAAAGTGGATTGGGATCAAGCTATCAACTCTTTGAATGGACAACTCAATTTGTATGATGACAAAGCTACTGGTACTGGATATTCTTTTGGCTTCTATATGCAGCCGGACTCCGATTGGGATGTATCGATTTCCTATCGTTCTGGTATTGATATGAAAGCTAATCCTGGTACTGCTACTTTTAGGATTTCTCCTGCATTGTACCCTAATCTTAATATCCCCTCCAGTGGACAAGACAAATTCAGTGCGATATTGCCTTTGCCGGAGGAATTTATGATAGGAGCGTCTTACAAAGTAACACCAAAATGGATGCTTTCTGCGGATTTCAACTACCAAGGTTGGGCAAAATATAGCAAACTAGTTTTGGATTTTGAAAATGCTACTGTTGGTAATACTGCCGATCCTACTGTAAAATCTGTTCCTAAAAACTTTCAGAATTCCAAAGTATTCCGTGTGGGCACCCAATATATGCTTACAGATAAATTTGCCGGAAGACTGGGGTACTATTGGGACGAATCTCCTTATTCCGACAAAAATTGGATTCCGGACACACCGTCTTTTAATGCTCATGTAATTACAGGAGGTTTTGGTTATAAATTCGGAAAACTCGGTATAGATGCTGCTGCTTCTTACACTTTTGGAGATGCTAGAAAAGTAGAGAATTCTTATTATAATTTATATGGTCAGGCAAGAGCAAAAGTTTTGACTTTTGGATTAGGACTTTCGTATAACGCTTTTTAATTAATAAAACATTATGAAAAAATATATTTTTCCAACTTTAGCTTTGGCTGCTACATTTTTATTGTCTAGTTGTAGCCACTATGATTTTGATACAGATGTTAATAATATGTCGATTTCCCAAGGTACAGCAAATTTTACCAAATATATCGCATTAGGAAATTCTCTAACTTCTGGTTATAGAGATGGCACTCTGTATAGCGACGGACAAAACGAGTCTTACCCAAATATGATTGCTAGTTCCATGCAAAGAGCAGGTGGTGCTATGACTTTTAAACAACCAATGATACCGAATAATATAGGAGGTTTCCAAGGATTGGCAGGGTTTCCAGGAAAACTTACTCTTCAAGTGGTGAATGGAAAGTTAACTCCCGTTGCTTCTCCTGCTGCTGCTCCTTTAGATAATATTGCATCTTCTGGACCCTATCAAAATCTCGGTGTTCCTGGAGCAAAATCTTTCCATCTAGGAATTACTGCTTATGGAATGATGAATCCGTATTACGCTAGATTTTCTACCGGAGTTAGCCCTGTTGCAGCGGCAGTAGCACAAGCACCAACATTTTTCTCTCTTTGGATAGGGAATAATGATGTTCTTTCTTATGCAACTAGTGGTGGAGTAGGTACAGACCAAACTGGAAATACCAACCCTGCAACTTATGGCTCCAATGATATAACTGATCCTGGTGTTCTTATTGGTTCCATTACCCAATATGTAACTGCTCTTACTGCAGGTGGAGCAAAAGGAGTATTGGCAAATATTCCTAATGTAACAGCAATTCCTTTTTTCACTACTGTACCATATAATCCATTGACAAAAGCACTTTTAGGAAATGGAGATGAAGCTGTAGGACAGGCTAATATTACTGCTCTTAATGCTCAACTTTATGGTCCATTGAAACAAGCACTTACTGCTTTTGGAGCAGGTAGTAGAATAAATTTGTTGTCTTCTACCGACCCAAATCCTCTTTTGATAAAAGATGTGGATTTGCCAAATTTGTCAGCACAATTGACAGCTGCTCTCACTCCAAGTTTGGGAGCTGCAACGGCAACAGCATTTGGACAAATATATGGACAGGCAAGACAAGCAACTGCTAATGATTATGTGTTGCTAACAACCAGTGGAGTTATAGGTACTGCACCAGTAGGAACACCACCTTCTATCAACAAATATGGAATTTCTTATCCTTTGGAAAACGAACATGTTCTTTCCCAAATAGAAACCAACAAAGTAATGACTGCAACTACTGCTTATAATACAAGTATTAAAAATCTTGCAACAACCAAAGGACTCGCTTTTGTAGATGCTAATTCTAAAATGAATGAATTGGCTTCCGTGTCCGGAATAACCTTTGATGGTGTGAAATTTACAACAAAATTTGTAACAGGTGGAGCATTTTCTTTAGATGGTGTACATTTAACAGGAAAAGGGTATGCGATAATTGCTAATGAATTTATAAAAGCAATCAATCAAAAATACCAATCAACCTTACCGCAAGTCAATATTTATAATTATTCTGGAGTTACTTTTCCACAATAATTTTGGATAATAAATAGATTAAAAGCCATACGAATTATTTGTATGGCTTTATTTTTATAAATTTGCAAAATCTAATAAAAGTAAAATTTTCAAACCATGGCAGAACAGTCAGTATATTTATTTGCTACCAGAACTAGTAAAGTGTTGGCAACAAAAATAGCAAAACACTACGGAAAAGATTTAGGAAAAATTAATGTTCAATTATTCAGCGATGGAGAGTTCGAACCTGTATTGGACGAATCGGTAAGAGGTGGAAGAGTTTTTTTAATAGGCTCAACATTTCCTCCAGCCGATAATCTTTTAGAATTATTACTAATGATAGATGCTGCCAAAAGAGCTTCTGCCAAAAGTATAACTGTTGTAATCCCTTATTTTGGATTGGCTAGACAAGATAGAAAAGACAAACCAAGAGCACCGATTGGAGCGAAGTTGGTTGCCAATTTGCTAACTGCTGCTGGTGCAACTAGGGTTATGACTATGGATTTGCACGCAGACCAAATCCAAGGGTTTTTCGAAATCCCAGTGGATCATTTGTACGCTTCTACAATTTTTGTGGACTATATTAAATCTTTAAATTTGGATAATCTAACCATTGCTTCTCCAGATATGGGAGGTGCAAAAAGAGCTAAAAATTATGCTTCGCATCTAGGTGCAGAAGTGGTGATAGCCTACAAAGAAAGAAAAAAAGCAAATGTGGTGGAAGAAATGTTTCTCATTGGCGATGTGAAAGATAGAAATGTAATCCTGATAGATGATATGATAGATACAGCAGGAACTCTTTGCAAAGCTGCTGATATACTGATAGCAAATGGAGCGAAATCGGTAAGAGCCATGGCTACACACGGTGTGCTTTCCGGAAAAGCTTATGAAAATATCGAAAACTCCAAAATGGTAGAAGTGATTGTAACTGATACTATCCCCGTGAAAGCCGAAGAAACACCAAAGATAAAAGTGCTTTCTTGTGCCGAACTGTTTGCAGATGTCATGAAAAGCGTACACGAACACCAATCTATTAGTAATAAATTTATTATTTAATACAATTCAAAATACCTCATTTTATAGCGTGTTTTTATTTAAAAAAATAATTGTATATTTGCCAACTGAAAAATTAAACATTTTAATAAATAATTTATAATGAAATCTATTACAATTCAAGGTACAAAAAGAGAAAGCGTGGGTAAAAAATCTACAAAAGCTCTACGCGATGCTGAACTAGTTCCTTGTGTTGTTTATGGAGGAAAAGAACCTTTGAACTTCTCTACAGAAGAGAAATCTTTCAAAAATTTGGTTTATACTCCAGACGCACACACAGCTACTTTAGTAATCGATGGCGAAACAGTAGAAGCAGTTCTACAAGACATCCAATTCCACCCAATTACAGACAAAATTTTACATGCAGATTTTTATCAACTTTCTGCTAATAAAACTGTAGTAATGGAGGTTCCTGTAAGGATTGCAGGTCGTGCAAAAGGTGTTGTTGCTGGTGGTGTATTAAGACAAACTTACAGAAAATTAAAGGTAAAAGCACTTCCTGCTAATTTGCCAGACGAAATCGTAGTTGATGTTACTCCACTGAAAATTGGTAACAAGCTATATGTAGAAAGTTTGAAAAATAATAATTATACATTTATGCACCCAGACAACGCAGTAGTAGTAGCTGTGAAGATGTCTAGAAATGCAATAAAAAATGCTGGTGCTATGGCAGATGACGACGATGAAGAAGAAGTAACTGAAGGAGCGGTAGAAACTACTGCAACTGAAGGTGCAGAATAGTTAATCGCCATTCATTAATATATTCCCAATCTTGAAAAAGGTTGGGATTTTTTTTATTTTATTTAATGAATATATAGACTATTAATTTGTAAATTTGAACCATTCTAAATAAGGCTTATGCTCGACCTACAACATATCCGCAAACAGTTTCCAATCCTGGAAAGAAAAATCAATAACAAACCATTGATTTATCT
>JAFDZJ010000239.1 GCA_018266965.1 Bacteroidota bacterium | reverse complement strand
TTTGGTAAACATAGTACCCGTAGGATTGAGTGGAGAACAAAGTGCAATAAGTACCGCACCTTCAATATGGGGTTTTATATCTTCCGCTGTGGGCAAAAAATTATTTTCTGGTGTTGTTGGTATTTCTATTCCATTAGCACCTGTAAGATAGCAATAGTGGTTATTGTTCCAAGAAGGGATAGGGAAAATTACTTTGTCCCCAGCATCTACAATCACTTTGTAAGTGGCATAAATCAGAGGTCTGGATCCTGCGGTTATCAAAATATCGTTGGGCGAATAATCCAAATTCCAGCGGGATTTCAAATCGTTAGAAACCGCATTTCTTAAACTTCCCAAACCATTGGCAGGTGGATAATTGGTAAGATTATTTTTATAGGCTTTTTGTATCTCTTCTTTCAACAATTGTGGAATTGGATAGAGATTGGAGTCCAAATCTCCTATGGTAAGATTGGCTATTTGTGCACCTTTGGCTTTCATATCATTTACTTCATTACCAATTTTCACAATTTCCGAACCTACGAGGTGGGCAGCTAATTTTGAAACTTTCACTTTTATATTTTTTATATTTATACTTATATTATTATAACTGAATGAGTTACCAACCAAATAATGATTGTTTTTTATTTAATTTAAAAAAGATAAAGATAAAAAAATCAATGGGAATTATGGAGTGTTTTTCGTTTTAATTTCTAAAATTTTAAATTCTAAATAATACTTTCTTTATTTTTAAATTTTAAAACAACCATAGTCGAAATTACAAAAGGAAAAGTAAGTGCTATGAAATGAATTTGATGAAACAAGTACGAAAAAAATATTGCTATTAAAATGGAAATAAAAATCCAAAATAGATAATTTTTTTGAGCTGTTGAAAGAGCTATAGCACACAAAACTGCATTGTAACCCAACAATCCCATATTGAAATCCAAAACATTTCCATAAAAAAACAATGATATGATGGCGGAAATTACCGATGCTAACAATCCTAATATTGCGACTCGCCAATTATTGACAAGTACACCAATAAAAAATAATATTCCGGAAAGTAATTTATCTTGAAAGATAACTTGTCCATATCCTTTGAATGCAAAGGTAAAATAGTCAATTTTTGTTTCGTTGTAGATTGATGACAGAGCGAGTTGATTTGGAAAAAAAGCAGTTGTACCATAACAAATAACCCAAGTTACCAATACAAAAGGTAAAGTGAAAACTCCTATTTTTTTAATGAAAAAAAAATGTTGGACAATGGTTGCTAACATAGAACCCACAACTATAAAAAACCAAGTAAACGCATTGTTTTTCAAGAAAACCAACAATGCCACTCCAACCAAAGCAGCTGAGAAGCCATAAAATCCTGTTGTTATAGTTTGTTTATCAAATCTGAAAATGTATGCTGTAATGGTTCCACAAATAACCGAAACCAATGCAGCAAAACCATAATAAACAGAGCCATAAAAGAGTCCTACCAAGAAAAAGACACCAGTGATAGGGTTTTCTTGTAACATAATCTGTCCAATTCCTCTGAAAACGGTAAGAAAAAAATCGGAAATTAGTTTCATTGTTTTTATTTTCATTAAATAAAAAAAGAGTTCTAAATCATTAAAACTCTTATAGTTATATTAGTTAAAATCTTCTTTTATTTTTTCAATTTTTTGATTGAGAACAAAAAGTTTGTGTACAAAATCTCTTTCGGAACTTACGGTATCTTTTACAGAAATATAGAATTTTATTTTGGGTTCTGTACCCGAAGGTCTTATGCAGACTTTGGTACCATCTTCTGTATAATAGATAAGTACATTGGATTTTGGAATTTCGTCCATCACCGATTTTTTATTGGTGGAAAGATCCAAACAAGTCTGTTCTTTAAAATCTTTTATCAATTTTATGGCGGAACCCGCTATTTCTTTTGGTAGATTTTCTCGGAAATCTTTCATCATTTTTTCAATTTCTTCAGCTCCGGATTTTCCTTTTCTTACCACATTTATTAATCCCTCATAATACATTCCCAAATCTTGGTAAATTTCTATCATGTATTGGTACATGGTTTTCCCGTTGGCTTTGCACCACGCTGCTATTTCGGCTGCCAACAATATGGAACCACAAGAGTCTTTGTCTCTCACGAAATCACCAGTCATAAAACCGAAACTTTCTTCGCCACCACAAACAAATTTTTGTTGTCCTTCGGCTTCTCTTATCATTTTGCCAATCCATTTGAAACCAGTAAGTCCGACTTTACATTCTATACCAAATTTTTCGGCAATGTCATAAAAAATATCGGAGGTAACAATAGTCGAGCCTATGAACTCTTTTCCTGTAATTTTACCTAATTTTCTCCATTGTTCTAATATATAATAGGTAAGTATGGTATTGGTTTGATTGCCATTGAGGAGTTGTATTTCGCCGTCCAAATTCCTTACAGCAATTCCCAATCTATCGCCATCGGGATCGGTTCCTATCACAATATCTGCGTTGGTAATATTAGCAAGAGCCATTGCCATTTCGAGAGCTGCGGGTTCTTCCGGATTTGGAGAATCTACTGTTGGAAAATTTCCGCTAGGTATCATTTGTTCGGTTACGAAATCAACTTTTTTGAAACCAGCTTTCGCTAAAGCTTTTGGTATTGTAGTATAAGTTGTACCATGTATGGAGGTAAAAACAATATTGACATTGTCCCTGCCTATATTTTGGTAGAGTGAATTTTCCATACAAGCATTGATATAGACATCGTCTTGGGATTCGTCTATCCATTCTATCAAATCGTCGTTTCCTATGAATTTTATTTTATCAAAACCCGTTGCATAGACTTCTCGGATAATATTTTCATCGTCCGGAGGTACAACTTGTGCACCATCATTCCAATAGACTTTGTAACCATTGTATTCCGGTGGGTTGTGAGATGCGGTAAGCACAATACCGGCGTTACATTTTTTGTCCCTAACAGTAAAGGATAATTCTGGTGTTGGTCGATGATTTCGGAACAATAAAACTCTTATTCCGTTAGCTGTAAGAACATCTGCACAAAGTTTTCCAAACTCTTTAGAATTTTTTCTAACATCGTAGGCTATTGCTACTTTTATAGTTTCTCCGGGAAATTTTTGCAGTAGGTAATTTGCCAATCCTTGTGTTGCTTGTCCAAGGGTATATTTGTTGAGTCTATTGGTTCCTACACCCATTATTCCTCGCATTCCGCCTGTACCAAATTCCAATTCTCGGTAAAAAGAATCTTCCAAATCAGGAGAGTTATTTTCTATTAGTTGTCTTACTTCATTTTGTGTATCAACATCAAAAATATCGGATAGCCAAAGTTGGGCTTTTTCTATGGTTGTCATTTTTTGTATTCTTTTAGTAATAATTTGGAATATCAAAAATAGACCAATGTTTTTTAAGGTGCAAATTTATTAACCAGCTTTGTGTTTTTTTCCGTTTTTATTTTTTTTATTGGTTGGTCATAATACAATAAAGATGCGGTATCCAGAAGGTTTCCTTTTAATTCGTCCACTACTTTTGCTTCTGCATACGAACCGTTTTTAGCCTGTAAATCCAAGGACTTAATTTCCCAAAAAGGGGCAATAATACTTGCGGAGTCCGATAGTTTTAAAAAAGCATTTTGGGTGTAACCTTTTATATTGGCAAGACTATGTTCGGACATTTCGACCGTTGTGTTTTTTGTTCTGATGGCACCTATAAATTTTGCTGAATTTTTCAAATTAAATTGTAGGTTATCTGCTTGTAATTCCGATGACCCATTGAACTCTATGCTATCCGAAATCATGATGGAACGAGGTTCTTTTTTGGAATAGACCGTAATGTTATAAAAATCCACTCCTTTTACTTCTCTTTTCTCATTTATTTTCAACAAATTATTCTTTACGCTAATGTCCAAATTATCCATAAGGTTAGGATAGGTTTCAATTTCAATTTTAGTAGTTTTGTCTTTCACATAGAACACTCGAAATTTCCCATTGAAATCAATCATTTCAAAATCGGAAATATTTTTTGCCTTCGTTTGAATACTACCTTTCGGTGAAATTTTACCGCAAGAAAGCATTAGAAAGAATATCAATAAACAATTCCAATTTATCAACCTTAATATAATTTTACCCATACCATTCAAAATTTTTACCATCATAAAAAACAACAAATACAAAAATCATAAAAATTACTAATTCCACAAATAATAATACATAAAACAAAAAAATCCGCCAAGTTAATCCCCATTTTGAATAAAATGTTTTAAAAGTACCTATCAATACATAAATCGGAATTAACATCATTAGAATGTTAAATTTATCAATAAAATTTACAAATATAGAAACTAGCCCAAAATACGAGAGAAAAGATATACCTGTAAAAACAATATTAAATATCAGAAATAATAATAAAATCATTCCTGATGGAATAAAGCACTCTGCAAAATTAAATTTAGATTTTCTAAATAATATCA
>JAFDZJ010000238.1 GCA_018266965.1 Bacteroidota bacterium | reverse complement strand
TCAGAGGCTACCGTTATTAATAAATTTTTTTTCATACCGTTTTAAAAATTAGTTTCCAGCCTGATATATCGAAATTCCTCACATGCTTGCAGGCAACGGACAGGTATTGCCGATGGTGGGGAAATAGAATTCCCGTCCGTCGGAACTGCTGCCTGGCTTTTTGCTGAAGATAAATAATAAGTACTAAAGCTGGGCTTTATTCGTCAAGCCCCGAACCGCAGTACAGCAGAATTACCGCTGCTGATTATTCTTCCGTCCAGCCCCACTATTGGTAATACTCCTGTTGTGTGCAGCCTTTATAACGAAGATTGCTTACAAACCTTGTCAAGATTTGAAGATAACAGCATTGATTGTGTGATAACAGACCCACCATATTCAGGACTAAACGCAAAGGGCAAAGTTGGGGCAAGTAGGTTTGACCAATCTGAACATCATATTGAGTTTGACGATATGAGTGAAAGGGCTTTTTTGCTTTTTATAAAACCAATTTTTAGAGAATTATATAGAGTAATGAAACTTGGCTCACACTTATATTGCTTTACTGATTGGAAGCAATTAAGAAATATGGCAGATTGTTTAGAGTTGGCAAGTTTCAAAATTGTAAATATTGTTTGTTGGGATAAAGGGCATTTTGGAATGGGTGCAGGATATAGAAGTCAAAGCGAATATTTGCTTGTTTTTAGCAAAGGAATACCAAACACATTTAATTTAAAAAATGTTGGTAATGTAATAAAAACAGCAAGGGCAAAAGATACAATACACCCACATCAAAAACCAACAGACTTATTAAAAATATTGGTTGAAAATTCTACACTTGAAGGGGATTTAATTTATGACCCTTTCGCTGGTAGTTGTTCAACTTTAAAAACTGCAAAGGCTATGAACCGAAATTGTATTGGTAGCGAATTGTCAAAAGAATATTGTCAGTCGTTTGCCAATTATGAAAACGGACTGCTCCTTTAAGGTTGCACACAACGGACATGGCTTGGCGATGTACGGGTATTCTGTGTTCCGTCCAGCCCGGCTAACTGCTGCTGAGTAAAGATAAAAAGTTGATGATATATTCTACAGCCAAATTTTTAATGTCAAGCTGGATATGCAGATGCACAATGAACCGAACGATGAAACACAGCTTACGTCCGCCCGTATTTTGCCAAACTCCCTGTTAGCGGTTCGTGCTTCTCTGTCAACCGAGAACCTTTTGTAATTTTTTTGCGTCCCAAATAAACCCTATTTCGTTAAGTTTATTGATTCTAAATTCACTCATCTTCCCCTTTTTGAATTGGTGTCGCTGGTCATTAACCCATTTCCCTAAAGACTTGTAATCCTTGTTAGTTTGAGAAACACTTGTATTACCATACATTTCTTTGTACTTAATCAATCTTTCATAATTACTTAGCCAAGCAACGTCATTTGTTTTTGATAAATCTGGATTCCAGTCAAACCTTAACACTTCTAATAATTCAAAATATTTGTTTTTTAAATTTCCGATACGTTTTCTATGTCTTTGTTGAAGTACCCATGAGACAAGTTGTTTATCGCCGTAACTTTTTTTAGGGGAAGAATGACCGTATTTATCGTAAAAGGTTTTAAGTTTTGAATATGTTTTCATCCAAACTTCAAATTCTGAGTTTACTTTTATTTCTCCCCATTCGAAGCCAATTAAATCTAATTTGTCTTCTTTTTCCTTTGATAATTTATTTAACCGCTTTAAATAACGCTGCCTAGAAACCCAATTTGCCAAAGTGATATTCTCATAGCTTCTGGGAACATTACAATTGCCATTTTTGATTTTGTAATCGAGAAGAGAAAGATAATTATTATTCCAAGCTACTTCTGAATCTTTCTTTTCCTTTATTTCCCCTACGGGTTTTGGTTTAGTTATTTGTTCTATTTGGAATGTAAATCCGATTGAAGAAAACTTTTCTATTTGTTCATTGGAAAGCTTATTCCTTCTGAATTTGGCGATTTGGGATTGAAGCCATATTCTCAATTTTTTGTTTTGATTGTCACTGATTAAAATATAGTATGTACCATTTTGAAAATAAAATTCTTTGAATTGCTCAAATTTAGCGTTCCATTTATCATTGTTTATTTCTTTTCTTACTTTTTCCTTTTTAATCCGATAATTTTCAGAAAACGAGAAACCAATATCAACTAATTGATTAATTCGGTATTCTGGAAGCCTACCTAGTTTATACAATGATTTTTGAGTCTTTAACCATGACGCAAGTTTCTTTTGCTCACTATTTTTCATGGATAAATAAAAAGTTCCTGTGGAAATAAAATATTGCTTCAATTCTTCTAGTCTTTGTACCCAATTATCCTCTCTTATAATTTTCTCCCTGATAGGCTTATAAGTAAAATCGAAATCCATTTCCTGAAGTTCTGCAATCCTAGATTCAGATAGATTACCCTTTTTAAATTGCGAAATCACTTTTTTTATCCATCTGTAAAGACTTTGATGTTGATTTTTCTTTTCAATCCCCTCAATTTTTTTGTATTCTTTTAGGTAGGCTTTAAACTCCGATAATTTATTAGTCCAATAAGTATTGCTTATGAGTTCTTTTGTTTTTTCAGATACTATTTTATAGCTATTTGAAAAATCATAACCTATTTCAATAAAGCGGTTAACTCTGTCGGCTCTAAGTTTATTTTGTTTATACAATCCTCTTTGATATTGAACCCATCTTTTTAGTTTAACAAAGTCGTCTTCGTCTGGGATTATGAAAGTATTGGACTCTTTATAATATTTGATGAGACCATTAAAATTTTCTTCCCAAATTTGGTCGTCAATTTTTTCCTGTGAAAAGATGAAATCAATTCCATTAAGCATTTCAAATTTATCGGGAGACAAAGCTCCTTCTCTGTAAGCAATTCTAAATGCAGACTCCCATTTCTGTATCTTTCTTAATAAGCCTTTATCAAAGTCAGTGAATCCACTATTCTTCATTTCATAGTGTTCTTTCAGCGTAGTAACTTTTTCAATGAAGGCGTTATCAGCGTCTGATTTCTTTATTTCGAAAACAAAGTTTAATGATAGTAGTTTTTCAATTTGGTCAGGTTCTAAATCTTTTCTGTTTCTTCTTTGGCGATAGCACCAATAAAATAATGTTTGATTCCCAGATAATTTAACTGATGTGTGACCATAATTGTTGTAATACATTTTTAATTCCGAAAATCTTTCATCCCAGTCTACGTTACCTGAATCCCATTCAAATTCAAGTTTATCTAACTCCTCGATAGCCCATTTCGTCAGCCTCCCTTTTCCAGGGTAAACCAAATCGCCATTTTGGGCTTTCTTTCCTATTTTATAAATGCCCCGAACTTTGGAACATTTTGACCCTAATTTTCGATATTCAATATTTCCTTGCGACACTTTTGTATGCCCAAATTTTTCCCTGAACTTTTTAATATCTTCTATGAATTGTGGGTAGGTATTCTTAGGGTCCCAATTGATGTTAACTTTTTCGAGCATTTCTATTTGCTCATCAGATAATTTAGCCTCGTCATATTTTACTCTTTGTGTAACGAGCCATGTTGCCAGACTTTTATCTTTATCATATCTGGCAGGAATATCTACATTCCCATTTTCATTGAAGTATTGTACAAGCTTCCTGTAACTCAACATCCAAATTTCAAATCTGTCTGTAATTTCTCTGCGTTGCTTACCTTTCCATTCAAAACCAATTTCATTGAGTTTCTTAATTTGAAAAGGACTTAATTTCTTTTTGAAATAATTGTCTCTTTGTGCTTGAACCCACCATCGAAGTGTCTCAAATCCTTGATGTTTTCTTGTAACATTTGTAATACCATATATTTTTTTAAACTTAACCAGATTTGAAAACATGACATTCCAATTGTCTCTTGTTTTTTCAATAATTTGGTCAAATAAATACTTCTTTACCTCTTTCTCAATTCCCTCAAATGTTATAATCTTTTCAATTTCACTATCGCCGTAGTCAACTACAAGCCTTTTTGAAATTCGTTCTCCTTTATTAAATGCGACTTCGTCAATTTCTGCCTGTAATCTCTCATCTTGGTCGCATAATGAACGAATTACCTGAATCAAGTTTTGGAAGTATGGTTTCTTTTCAATTTCTTTCTCAATATCTTCATCAATGTGATGGAATATTGGAACAACTATATAACCAATTGGCTTTTGTCCGTGCCTGTCTTTTCTTAAAGCCCTGCCGGAAGCTTGTACAATATCAATTTTTGAATTCTTTGGGTCGCAGAAATAAATCAAATCTATTACCGGAACATCTACACCCTCCGTTAAGCATCTTGCATTACTGACAACTCCTTTGACATTATTCTTGAACCTTTTTAGGATTGCAGCTCTTTTACTGGTTTTATCTTTTCCCGAAACATGATTAGCATAGACATCTTGCCCGAAATAATTATTATGTCTTTCTGAAAATTCTCTGGCTTTTGCTACTTGTGAATGAAAAGTAATTGCGTGAAAAGCCGAATATTTATCCATTACAAGGCTAAGAGCATAGTTGTCAGCAATCTCTTTTAAATCATATTCTTCTGTTACATATCTCCTTTGGTCAATGAATTGTTTTACTTGCTTCTGCGTTACACCAATTCCAATGATTTTGTAATCAACCAGAATTTTTTGCTCGATTGCTTCAGCAAAACTCATTCTGAAAGCTTCGGCTCCATAAATATCAGGGTTGCTCATGTCGCAAAGCAAAGCATAGTCATGCCCAAGTTTTGCTTTAAGTTGAACGGAAACAACTCTTGGAGTAGCAGTCATGTAAAGCCGTTTTTTCCCTCTTATTTTTGTTTGGTCGTGAACTATTGCAAAAGTATTTTGCTTTGCACCTCCAGCTGTTCGGTGTGCTTCATCACATACAATTAAATCAAAAGCGAAGTTTGGTAATTCTGCTAGTGTTTCTTGAATTAATTTAATGGACTGGTAAGTGCAGAAAACAATTTTGTTTTCTGAATCAGAAACTAAAAACTCTCTAATCTTATCCGTTGAATTTATCGTTATTCCTGAAATTTCATAGATATGAGTTACTGTAGAATCATCTTTAGACTTGTCTATATCTTTTTCAGAACAAACATTTCTATAATCATAGTCAACACTTCTTTGTTCTGCCCATTCGGTTTTAAATTGTCTAAGTAATGCTAGTGATGGAAATAAAACTAATGTGGAAGTACTTCCCAGTTTTTCTTTAATCCAAAGAGATGTAGTTGTCTTACCAGCACCACAAGGCAGAATTAATTGTCCTCTGTCATTGGCTTCAAAATGCTGAAGTACTTTGTTTATTGCAATCTTTTGGTCTTCTCTTGGCTCATATTTTTTTGAATGAGCGGGTACATTTAATTCAATTAAGCTAAGAACTGAAGAAAAAAAATAGGAGTCAAGAGCCAATAAGCTATCACTTTTTATTGTATTAAAATTCTTTTCATTTTTTATGTCATCTGTGCAGTCAGAAACATTCGTAAATAAGATGACACCAAAACATTTCTTAGCCCAAAAGAATGTATTAGCAATTTTATCTTTCCCAAAACTTACAATTGATTCCTCGTTGTTTTTGAACTTACATTGAACAACATAATAGCGACCTTGCCTGTCTTTTAATAATAGGTCAACGCCTTTGTCTTTTGCAGGTAAGCCTAATTCTTCTTTGGTTAATAAATCAACTTCATCATATAGCCAAACATCTGAATAGAGTTGATTTTGTGTAGCGTCTACTTTAAAATAGTACTTAGCAAAATATTCAAAAAGCTTTCCGGCAAGTGTAGTCTTGCTTGTTGTGTCAGAAAGTGAAGTGTTATACTCTGAAAGTTTCAGTTTTAGGTCTTCCCAAGATTGTATCTCTTTAAGTAGTCCAGCTAATATTTTTTCATTCTCGGTCATTAAAATATAGGTCGTAAGAAGTCTTTGTTTAAATTATGCAGGGTCGTCATAGCATGACCGCTAACGTTCGAGTATTTGCGAAGGCAGGGAATTCATTGCTCGTCCAGCCCGGTACAAATGCCCATTTGAAATATGTTGTTGAAGTTAAGAACTAAAGTTGAACATCGGACGTCGAGCCCGAACCGCTGCTGATGCTTGCACATAGCTGATGTTACATTGTCCAGCCCTGCTTTTGCAAATACTTTTGTTGCCTGCTGTACATCTACTTTGATTTTGAATACTTTTCTAATACCTCAATATAATTGTCAAGTCTTGTTGCTAACTCGTCGTAGGTTACAAAATTGATATTTTTATTTGCTAGTGTCAATAAACGAAAGTCGTCTTTCTCTTTTTGCTTTGTAAATTTCTTGTACTCTCCTGCCAAAATAGTTCCCTTTGGGCGAACAACTTTTAGCTCGATGTTAAACTCGTCTTTTATGAACCCTCTTACGGCGTCCGCATTTTTAGATACGTTCTCAATGTAATTTTCAACTTGGATTATCGCTTTTGAAATTTCAATGTCCCAAAAATAATTTCCTCTACTTGAATCTTCCTTGAGTAATGGTGTCTGTGGTTTTTTAATTTCGAGGATGTCAAGAAAGCCGTCAAATGTTACTAATGAATAGTCAGGAAATTTAGTTTTCCCAATACTGATATTCATTTTTTCAATGGCTTGTAAGTAGCCTTGCTGAATAATTAGAATATTTTTGTGGATATATGTCTGCCACCAAGATTCTGAACGATTATTGTCAATTTCCGATTTTATTTCTGTACTTATTTCTTTCAGTGTCTTAATTTGTGTCGTAGCCTTAAGAACATTCACGGTTGTCAATGACTCCTTGGCAATATAATTTGGAAGAAATGCGTTTAGTTTGTCTTTGTCGTCTGAGCTTAAATCATTTAGGATGTCTTCACTGAAAATTGTTGCCAAACTACCAGGTTTATATTTCTCGGCTTTGCTATACTTGAATTTTTTGGGGTAAACAGTTGAAAATGTTTTTTGGATTATGTCAACCTTCACATCTCTTGTCCTGTCAAGTGAGAGTTGATACATTTTTTGCAAAGTTTTCAATGATGTCCGTACCCTTACAATGCCATAATATTCTTCTATTTCATCCTTGTCTGGTGTTATTATCCAATGAAATTTCGGGTAGGTTTTCCTTAAAAGTTCTAAAATGTTTTTTCCGAAACTTATAGAACCGTCTTTTTTTAAACCCTTTGGCTGCTTTCCTTCATAGTAAATCTTTGTCCCCTTAAGAATATTGCCATAACCACGGTTTGTCACTGTTACGAATTTGTTTGTGTAAGCTGTCGTCGATTTAGCCATTTTTGAATTTTAGGGTGTCACTTTGTATAGCAGGCAACGTTTTTCGGCTTGGCGATGTGGCGGATTTCTAGCACCAAAGTTCAATAGAATTCCTAATGTTGAACCTTGCACAAATGTTTGATAGAAGCACTTCACCCGCCATATTGCCAAGCCGATGTT
>JAFDZJ010000237.1 GCA_018266965.1 Bacteroidota bacterium | reverse complement strand
TTGTCAACAGAGAAACTATAAAAAAAGCTGTTGAACTTTGTATTGAAAAGCAAGGACCAGTACATATCAATATCCCTCTATCCGAGCCTTTGTATGATTTGACAATGGAAATACCAACTTTCCAAAGTGTTGAAAAAACTATTCAGGATAAAAAATATTCTATCCCATCTCGATTGGTTGCCGAATGGAATATTACCAAAAGAATAATGATATTGGTAGGCAGTCAAAATCCTTCGCCGGAGCTTAACTCACAGCTTTCTCAATTGGTAAAAAATCACAGTGCAGTAGTTTTGTGTGAAGCAAACTCCAATCTTTGGCATGAGAAATTTTTCCATCATATAGACAGGTATATTTTTAATTTTTCCGAGGACGACTATCATTTCTATGCTCCAGACTTACTGATTACTGTTGGGCAAAATGTAGTTTCCAAAAAAGTGAAACAATTTTTGAGAAAGGCAAAACCAAAATCTCATTGGCATATAGATCCCTTTTGGCAACCAGACACTTATTTTTGCCTAACCGAAAAAATAGAAATTAAACCAGAACTGTTTTTTGGGCAATTTATCTCAAACATCAATTTGGAGCCACAAGCTTATTATAATCTTTGGGACAATTTAAGACAAAAAAAAGATGAAAAACATAATGATTTTATTAATTCTATTGGGTTCTCAGATTTCTTTCTTTACTATTTGTTGTCATTAAATACCCCGGATAATTTTGCCATTCATTTTTCTAATTCTTCGGCTATTCGGTATGCACAATTGTTTGATTTTGATAATAGACCTATTTATTGCAACAGAGGTACTAGCGGTATAGATGGTTGTACTTCTACCGCAATGGGATTTGCAATAAAAAATAAATTTCCAACATTATTGGTAACTGGTGATATTAGTTTTTTCTACGACATCAACGGTTTGTGGAATTCTTATATTCCACCTTTTACCAGAATTATTATTTGTAATAATGGGCAAGGAGATATTTTCAATATAATCCCCGGTCCTAGTAACGCCAACGAAAATACTTTGAATGAGTTTATTGCAACCAAACATCATAAGTCTGCCGAATATCTTGCCAAACATTTTGGTTTTGGTTATGTGAAAGTAGATAATGATTTGACATTGGAAAGGGTTTTGGATAATTTTTTCAAACCGGATAACAAACCAAAAATACTGGAAGTAAGTACACAAGAAATAGAAAATTCCGAAGTTTTGAAAAACTATTTTGAATTTTTGAAGTAATATTTTCAAATTAATTTGAAAAAAAATACTTTCAAAAACAATTGAAAGCATTTTTTTATTCTATTAAAAAAGTTGAAATTTTACTTGGAATGATTCATGCTATTTGCATCAATACTTATATTGAGTCCCATGGCGATCTTCATCCCTAATTCAATATTAGCACGGAAAAAATGGCAAAGTTGCCTATTGATGATTTCTTCTCTTTTTGGGCCGTCTATTTTGGACATGTGTCCTACAATATTTTGTACAAGTCTATTTTTTTCTTCTATTGATAGTACTTTGGAATATAGTAAACCTGGTTGGGTAAAGTGGTCGTCTTCATTTTCGTTTCTATCAAAGTGTGCCACTATCGAATTGTTGAGTTCATACGAATTGGATTTATAATTATCGTCTGCAACTATTCCATCAAAACTATTTGGAAAATAATTTGGACTCTCTCCAAAGTTGTTACTTGCCATTGCACCATCTCTTTGGTAATTACTGTATCCAAAAGGACAGGTGTTCACAGGGATTTGGTGATAGTTGGCTCCCAATCGGTATCGTTGAGCATCGGGGTAAGAGAAAATCCTTCCTTGTAGCATTTTATCGGGAGAGAAACCAATTCCGTTAATGATTTGGCTAGGCGAAAATGCGGCTTGTTCTACATGAGCAAAGTAATTGTTCGGGATTTCATTTAATTCCAAAACGCCTACTTCTATCAGCGGAAACTCACCGTGATTCCATACTTTGGTAACATCAAAAGGGTTCCATCGATATTCTTTTGCTGCTTCTGTTGTCATTACTTGTATATATAATTTCCACTTTGGAAATTCTCCATTATTGATGGATTGACAAAGGTCTTCTTGAGCGAAATCTGGATTTTCACCAGCCAATTTCACTGCTTCATCATCAATAAGATTTTTTATACCCTGTTCTGTTTTGAAATGAAATTTTACCCAAACTTGCTCATCATTTTTATTGGCCATAGAAAAGGTATGAGAACCATAACCGTTCATGTGTCGGTATCCATAGGGAGTTCCTCTGTCCGACATTAATATTAATACCTGATGTAGGCTTTCAGGATTTAAGCTCCAATAATCCCAAATTGCAGTATGACTTTTAAGATTTGTTTTGGGATTTCTTTTCTGGGTGTGTATAAAGTCCGGGAATTTTTTGGCATCTTTTATGAAAAATACTGGAGTGTTATTGCCTACAATATCCCAATTTCCATCTTCAGTATAAAATTTTGTAGCAAAACCTCTTGGATCTCTTGCGGTATCCGCCGAACCTTTTTCTCCACCAACAGTAGAAAATCTTGTAAAAACCCTGCAAGAATTACCAATTTTTGAGAATAATTTCGCTTTGGAATATTGGCTAATATCATTGGTTACAGTAAATTTTCCATAGGCACCACTACCTTTTGCATGTACAACTCTTTCCGGAATTCTTTCTCTTACAAAATGTGCAAGATTTTCTTGCAATATGAAATCTTGTAAAAGGACTGGACCTCTTGGACCAACTGTTTGGGAGTCTTGGTGTTCGTAATAAGGATTTCCTTGT
>JAFDZJ010000236.1 GCA_018266965.1 Bacteroidota bacterium | reverse complement strand
AGTAGTAAAATGCTCCTACTTCAAAATTTAATAATCTTGCGACTTTTTTTATTCGAAAGTATTTAAGTAAAAAAAATAAAATATTTGTAAGATCATCGTCTGAAGAATTATTTTCCTTCTTAATAGATCTAATAGCGGTTATTATGCGTGTAATAAGATACAGAAGGTATATAATGCTAATTACCCTTTTCCACTTAAATACAAAGGAAAACACCGAGTTATCTACATTAAATACAAAAGGTGAAAACTTGAAGATGGCATAAAAAAGTGTAATATAGGCAAGTACACTAAATTTCTGTTTTAAAATGAGGTAAAAAATTAGCGGAAAAATGACCAAATATAATGTGAAAATTAAATTATAGTAAGTACCATACGCATATCTACTTACATATAAAGTCAATACTTCTATAAGAATGAAAATTAATAAATATCTGTATTTTATTGCCATCTACTTTAAAAAGAGAATTTTGTTTCAAAAATTAATTTTGTTTTTATGATTTTTTTTAAAACTATATATAACCAATCCCTAATTTCTAACTTCTAATCTCTAATCTCTAATTTCTAATTTCTAACCTCTAACTATTATTAAGCTCCAACAAAGGTTCAAGAAATTCTCGAGTATTGCTAAGTCTAGGGACTTTGTTTTGTCCACCTAGTTTACCTCTTTGCTCCATCCACAGGTAGAAAAGATTTTCTTTGGCACAATGGATAATTGGAGTGTCTAGGGTTATGTTGTTGTATCTTTTAGCTTCATAATCGGAGTTGATGGCTTTCAGTTGATTGTCAAATATTGTAGTAAAATGTGTTAAATCATTAGGAGCGATACCAAATTCAATAATCCATTCGTGGGCACCAGATTGGTTGTCTTTCATATAGATAGGAGCACCGGTATATTCTGTAATGGTAGCATCGGTGCTTTCACACGCTTTTGCCAGAGCAGTTTCTACATTGTCAATCATCAATTCCTCGCCAAATGCGTTGATGTAGTGTTTTGTCCTTCCAGCGACACGAATTCTGAAAGGATTGGTAGAGGTGAAAACAATAGTATCACCAATCATGTATCGCCAAAGTCCACCATTTGTGGTGATAACCATGGCATAAGTTTTCCCGATTTCTACCTTTTCCAGTGGGAAAGCGATTGGGTTTTCCGAGTTGATATTTTCGAGTGGTACAAATTCATAAAAAATACCATAGTCCAACATTAGTAACATTTCGTCGCTGCCATGTTGATCTTGTATAGCAAAAAAACCTTCGGAGGCATTGTAGATTTCGTAATAATTAATATCTCTACCTATCAGTTTTTTATATTGTTCTTTGTAGGGTTTGAAACTAATTCCACCATGGAAAAAAACTTCCAAATTGGGCCATATTTCAGAGATATTATTAGCATTGGTTTCGTGTAAAACTCTTTGCAACAAAACCATCATCCAACTTGGGACTCCTGTAAGGCTACCTACTGTTTCGTTTTTAACTTCGGATACAATGGCTTTTAGTTTGGACTCCCATTCGGACATCAATGAAACTTTTTTGCTGGGAGTTGTGGTAATTTCTATCCAAAAGGGGAGGTTGTCTATTAATATTGCAGAAAGGTCACCAAATTTGGTATCAAAACTTTCATAGAGTTCGGAGCTTCCTCCCAATCTTAGATTTTTGTTAATGAATAATTGGTTGTCCGGATGGTTGTTGGCGTATATAGATACCAAATCTTTTCCTGCTTTCAAATGGCAAAACTCCAAACTTTCATCGGTAATAGGTATGTATTTGCTTTTGGCATTTGTGGTGCCGGAAGATTTCGCAAAATTTTTTATTTGTCCTGGCCATATTACATCTTTCTCTCCCTGTCTAGCTCTTTCTATATAGGGTTGTATGTCTTCATAGGTTACTATTGGTACTTTTTTTTGAAAATCATCATAAGATGAAATACTACTGAAACCGTATTTTTTTCCATATTCCGTATCTTCGGCGTGATAGAGTTGTGAAAATAAAACACCATTTTGTGTTTCCATTGGAAAATCAATGAATCGTTGTATTTGGTCAATTCTTTGTTTGATGAACCAATTGACTACAGAGTTGAAAAGTGCTTTTGTTGCCATACATTACAAAGATAAAATATTTATTGAATTGAGGAATACTCTGGTGCTAATTTGTAATTTTATTTTGATATTTCTTTATCAGTCATTATTAATTATTACATTTGGGAATATTTTTAATTTAGACCAAAAAAAACTATAAAACATGAATTTAATTAATCTTGCAAAATCAACAACATTGTCAGCAATTGCTATTTCTTGCCTGCCAATTTTCACAAATGCACAATTGATGAAATATCCTACTACTAAAAAAAATGACCAAAAAGACACTTATTTTGGTACAGTAGTCAATGATCCGTATCGTTGGTTAGAAAATGACCGATCCACAGAAACTCAAGAGTGGGTAAAAAAAGAAAATATTTTCACTAATGACTATCTTTCCAAAATCCCATTTCGTGAAGATATAAGAAAACAGTTGAATGATATTTGGAATTATGAAAAAATTTCTGCCCCATTCAAAAAAGGCGATTTTACCTATTTTTATAAAAATGATGGGTTACAAGCTCAATCTATTTTGTATAGAAAAGATGCTGCAGGGAAAACCGAAGTGTTTTTGGATCCTAACAAGTTTTCCGAGAAAGGAACAACTTCTCTGTCTGGTATTTCTTTTAACAAAAAAGGGACACTTGTAGGTTATTCTATTTCCGAAGGAGGTTCGGATTGGCAAAAAATCATCATCATGGATGTTATTACCAAAAAAATATTGGACCAACCTATCATCATGAAATTCTCTGGTGCTTCTTGGTTGGGCGATGAAGGATTTTATTATTCTACCTATGACCAACCCAAAGAAGGAAGTATGCTTTCTGGTATTACAGATACACAAAAAGTATATTTTCACAAATTGGGAACTTTGCAAAAAGATGACAAATTGGTAATTGGTGGCGAAGATTTCAAAAGAAGATACATGGGAGTTTCTGTTTCCGATGACCAACGCTATTTAATTCTTTCAGCAGCCAATACCACTTACGGAAACGAACTATATATAAAGGATTTGAAAACCAAAAGTGATTGGATTGCCATACAAAAAGGATATGATTGTAGCTCTTCTGTGGAAGACACCAAAGAAGATTTTATCTACCTATCTACCGACAAAGATGCTCCCAACAATAAGTTAGTGAAATTTAATATCAACAAACCTTCCGAATGGACAACCATAATACCTGAAGCAAAAGAAGTGTTAGATGTTTCTACAGGTGGTGGATATTTGTTTGCAAAATACATGAAAGATGCACTTACAGTAGTGAAACAATTGGATTATGATGGGAAATTAATAAAAGATATTCAGCTTCCAGGAAAAGGTACGGCTGGTGGTTTTAGTGGCGAAGAAAAAGACAAGGACTTGTATTTTTCTTTTTCTAATTATATAACTCCTCCAACCATTTACAAATACAATGTGGATAAAGGAATTTCGGAAATTTATCAAAAACCAAAAGTTAATTTCAATCCAGAGAATTATATTTCGGAGCAAGTATTTTATACTTCAAAAGATGGAACAAAAATTCCAATGATGATTTCCTATAAAAAAGGATTGAAACTCGATGGCAAAAATCCTACAATTCTCTATGGTTATGGAGGTTTCAATGTGAGTATTACTCCATCATTTTCTGTGGTAAATGCTGTATGGATGGACAATGGAGGGATATATGCAGTCCCTAACCTGAGAGGTGGTGGTGAGTATGGAAAAAAATGGCATGTTGCAGGTACAAAACAACAGAAGAAAAATGTATTCAATGATTTTATTGCTGCTGG
Source organism: Bacteroidota bacterium (assembly GCA_018266965.1). Classification (GTDB taxonomy): domain Bacteria; phylum Bacteroidota; class Bacteroidia; order Flavobacteriales; family Weeksellaceae; genus Amniculibacterium. The sequence continues at coordinate 2,981 of JAFDZJ010000236.1, read as the reverse complement.
AGAATATTTGCAGAAAAACAGATATACTTCCAAAGAATTCATGGCACTTTCCGGCCGATCCAATGGTGGACTTTTGGTAGGTGCAACAATGACAATGCGTCCGGATCTAGCAAGGGTGGCTTTTCCGGGTGTTGGAGTGTTGGATATGCTTAGGTACAACAAGTTTACAGCTGGAGCAGGTTGGGCTTATGATTATGGTACAGCAGAAGACTCCAAAGAAATGTTTGAATATCTGAAATCTTATTCGCCGGTACACAATGTGAAAGCAAAAACTTGTTATCCATCAACTATGATTATTACTAGTGATCATGATGATAGAGTAGTTCCTGCACATTCTTTTAAATTTGGAGCAGAATTGCAAGAGAAACAAAGTTGTAAGCAGCCAATACTTATTAGGATTGAAACCAATGCAGGTCATGGTGCAGGAAGAAGTACCGCACAAGTAATTGGTGAAAATACCGATTTGTTGAGTTTTGCACTATTTGAAATGGGCTTGAAAAAACTGAAATAGCTGATTTGTAAACCATAAAATAAACCTCGAAAGTGCTTCGAGGTTTTTTTTATTCGATATTTTGATTGTGGGACTAAGTAGAATGAGAACTTGAATAGAAAAAAATGTAAAGAAAAAATAGAAAATTTCAGTTAATTCGTTTACTCTTATATACCGTATTTACAATAAAAATTAAAGATTTTCTAAATCGAATTTTATGGATTCAAATATTTTTTTTACCGCATTATAGAATGTTTTATGATACTCTTCACTAAAACCTATAATTCCAAATTCTTTTTTAGTTTTATTTTCTGAGATTACAATAGAATTATTTGCCCCGTCAAGTATAGCAGCAACATATTCATTAGGTTTCCCTTTGTTTATAATTCTAGGCATTTCTAAATCTTCATTTTTTATTAGGCTGATCAATTCTTTTATTTGTTGATATTCGGAGATAGAAATTCTTTTGTTATCTAATTTTTCACCGTGATAAATTATTTTCACAGTTACGAATTGTTTTTTTTCATAAATTTTAGGAATCAATTTGATGTTTATTTGGTCATCTTTTATTACCATATAATTTTTATGATTGAACTCAATATAATCTTCTTTCATATTCTGCTTCCTACTTGTACACGAAAACAAAAATGAAAAACAAACTAAATAGAAGATTTTTTTCATTTGTATTGTTAAGGTTTTATAATTACCGACAACTAATCTATTGCAATTTCCACAACATACCCTTCGTGGTTTCTGATGTTGATGAAGTTTCCATTGTCCAAACAAAGATATTGTCCCTTAATTCCTTTTAGTGTTCCGCTAATTTCAGGATTTTTGTCCAAAGTAAAAGCATTTGTTTTTTCGGGTATGTTGTATGGGTATTCCAAAAATATTTGCTCTGCATTGTCAAGATAGAATTTCGAACTCTCTTCTGGAAAATATTTTTTCACTTCTTCACGGATTTTATACAAGTCAATATTTTCTTTGTCGGAGGTATTTAGCATTTTTTTGTAATTTGTTTTGTCTGCCAAATGGTTTTTCAGTACTACTTCTATTACTCCGGCTTCATATCTGTTTTCAGTTTTTGCGATAGGCAAAGCAGTTGTAGCTCCCTGATCTATCCATCTGGTTGGGACTTGGCTTTCTCTGGTTACTCCCACTTTTACATCTCCTGTATATGCCAAATATACAATATGTGGTTGCAGTTGGATTTCTTTTTCTATTTCCAGATTTCTTTCTTCCTCGTCTAGATGTGCTTTGGAAAGTTCTGGTCGGATAATACTTTCACTGGCATAAGGACTTTCAAAAAAACATTTTTTACAAAATCCCATGCGGTATATTTTTTCATTTTTTCCACAGATGACACATGAATAGCCAATATGTTTTATTGAAATATTTTTGTTGATGAGCTGATTGATGCTTACCAAGTCTTGCGAAAGATTGAGGTAATACTGTATAGGGTTTCCTACAACAGTAGTCATTTTGAAAAGAGTGCCAGATAGTATCATAATTATTTTTAAAATTTAACAAAAAACAAACACCATTTTGTTTTGCTTAAAATGGTGTTTGTAATCATTAGAGAAGCGTTATTTTTTCTCGTCTTCATTTAGTTTTTTAACTTCTTTGTTCTCTTGTTCTACTGCATTTTTTTCCTCGTCTTGGGAGCCTACTGCCGTTTTCACGGTTGCCGAATCGTTTGCTAGGACTTCCTTGTCTTGGTTAATGGCTGTTGAGTCGTTGCTAGAACTTGCTTTCTCGGAATTGGTATCTGCTTTTTTGTTACAAGAAGTAACCGACATTGTAAGCATTGCAACTCCACAAATGGTAAAAAATAATTTTTTCATGATGTAAATTTATTATGTAGTTCAGTAATACAAATTTACATAATTAGATTATTACAACTATCAATATTTTTTATTTCAAAATTAATTATAGCATTTTTTTTTATCTAAATTTGCAAAAACACAACTTTATGACATATTTGGTTACTGGTGGTAGTGGATTTATAGGTTCTCATTTGGTTGAAAAATTATTAAAAATAGGACATTATGTCATCAATATTGATAATTTTGATAATTTTTATGACTACCGAATAAAAATTGAAAATACACTGGAAAGTGTTGGGCAAACGATTGAATTTCAATTTGATGAAAAAAACAAAGACATTGAAAAATTAATCGGAATTTGTAATTCGGAAAATTATCAATTATATTTTCAAGATATTAGAGATTTGGAGGGTTTGAAAACTATTTTCCATGATCATTCTATTGATATGATAATCCATTTGGCGGCTTTGGCGGGAGTAAGACCTTCGATAGAAAAACCTTTGGAATACGAGGAAGTTAATATTCGTGGCACTATGAATCTTTGGGAATTGTGTAAGGAATTTGGGGTGCAAAAATTTGTTTGTGCTTCTAGTTCTAGTGTTTATGGCAATAATCCCAAAATTCCATTTTCGGAGACAGACGCTGTGGACAAGCCAATTTCACCT
>JAFDZJ010000235.1 GCA_018266965.1 Bacteroidota bacterium | reverse complement strand
TTTCAACCATAGGTTTTGGCCGGGTTCCGGTTTCTTCAGAAATACGGGTTCCAAGCCCTCCCGCAAAAATTACTACTTTCATTAAATTAAAACTTAAGTTTATTTTCGCAAAAGTAGTTTATAAAATGTTTTTCATCTTAAGAATATGTCTCAAATTAGAAATCAGAGTTTAAAAGCAACTTCATGGATTTATATAGGCTTTCTGATTGGGGCAATAAATACATATTTTTTCACACATAAAGATTGGTTTGGAACTCCGGAGTATGGCCTTACGCGAGCTTTATTGGATATAAGCATGCTGACTTGCGCTTTTTCAACTCTTGGCGTAACAACCTATATTGTAAAATTCTTCCCATATTACAAAGATATAATGGGACGAAAAAAAAATGATCTATTAGGAACTGCTTTAAAAGTTTCTATGTTTGGCTTTTTATTCACTACAATTTTTTTATTTCTTCTTCATCCACTTATTATTAGAAAATTTAGTGAGAATTCCCAACTGCTTGTTGAATATTTTTATTATGTAATTCCATTCTCATTTTTTATACTACTTTATAACATTCTGGAAGCCTATGCCTATGGATTTGATAAAGGAGTATTCACTAGTTTTTTGAGAGAATTAATTCTTAGGATCTATACTTTAGTTATAATTATTTTAAAGGTATTTGGCATAATCAATTTCAAGTATTTTATTTTACTTTTCTCGTGCCAATTTCTAATCATAATATTTATATTAATTATTCACTTATACAAAGAAAATGTGTTATGGATAGCTTTTCGTTCAAGTAAGGTTACAAAACGTTACAGAAAAAAAATATTTTCATTATTATCTTTAACTACATTAATCGTAATTGTTACAGTGTTACGGCAAGCAATTGATGGGTTAGTGCTTGCAGCAAAACAAGACTTAAGTAAAGTTGGCATTTTTGGATTTGCCACTTATTTAGTGTCGCTTCTTCAAGCTCCGTTTAGAAGCATAGTTGCAGTTACTATTCCAATACTTTCAAGATCATGGAAAGCAAAAGATTTTAAAACGATTAATAAAATATATGAAAGGTCATCTGTTAACTTACTAAGTTTTGCCTTATTTACTTTTTTTGCAATTTGGCTTAATTATGAAAACGCAATTTTATTGTTTGGAATAAATGCAGAATATTTAGAAGGAAAATGGGTATTTTTTGTAATGGGTTTGGTTGCGATAATTGAAATGGGGACCGGTGTAAACGGCCAAATTATAGGAACATCTATTTATTGGAAATTTGACCTTTGGACAAGTTTATTACTCACAATTCTAATTTTGCCTTTAAGCTATTTTTTGACAACAACATATGGTATTATGGGGCCTGCTTTTGCAAATTTGATTTCATTTTCAGTTTACAATTTCGCAAGGTATTGGTTTCTGTACAAGAACTTTAAAATGCAACCATTCAGCATCAAAACATTAGAGGCAATATTAATTGCAACTATAAGTTTTATTATCTGCTATTTCCTCTTTAATGATATTTCAGGAATAATAGGAATAATAGTAAGGCTTCTATGTTTTGCAACTCTATTTATTATGCTTATGGTCTTAAGAAATGTTACCCCTGACTTAAAAGCCTTAATTAATCAAATACCGATTTTAATCCCAAGAAGTAGAAAACAATAATTTTGTTTTATATTTATTTATATTTTATTCGATGCAAGCCCTTAAATCTACTAAATCCATATTGTTTTTATTTTTGGTTTTCTTTATTCAAAAGAAAGTTTTTGCTCAGGATGATTTAATATTATCTAGGGAAATAAATGCAATTACTTGTAATAATTGGTTAAGGACATTAGATCCCGGCGATTGTATAAAAGCAGGGAACATAAAGGTTACCGGTAATAAAGTAACTGTTGAAGCACTTATTAATAGAACTGAACCATATTTTGGAGGATTTAAGTATGGAGGTGATATAGTTTCCAAACACACTGATCCGGCTACAGTAAATTATTTGTTACGATCTAACAATGCAGAAATTACTACATCAAACGGATATTTTTCAACAAATTCTATATGTGAAATCTCTTTAAATAAAACCTATCACGTTGCATTAGTATATGATGGAACTACTTTAAAATTTTACAGAAATGGATTTTTAATGAGCCAAGTACCGGCTTCGGGCAATTTAATTCAAAATAATTTCATTACTACTATAGGCGATTGGGCACAATATACAGCTCCCATTGGCACCAGTTTTAAAGGATATATTAATGAAGTAAGAATTTGGAATGTTGCTAGAACACAAACTGAATTAAGAACTTATATGGGTACTTCTTTGCCAAATCCAACCACGCAAACTGGACTTTTGGCATATTACACGTTTGAAAACTTAGTTAACAAACAAGGAAATACATTATTTAATGGGATTTTAATGCAAAATGCCACAATTAATAATTCAAACACAAATTGCAATTTTATTCCTGACAGCTGCGGTTGCAACCTAAACTTTGATTTTTATTATGATTATGATCCATGCTCTCCTTTGTCTGTAAAATTTCATGGAACAGGAACTGACATTTCAAACCCCAAATGGATTTTTGATGATGGCTCAACAATTACCGGAAATTTATCGCCCGTTAAAAC
>JAFDZJ010000234.1 GCA_018266965.1 Bacteroidota bacterium | reverse complement strand
GCAGATGTTGATCCCGGAAATATCCAGCCAAAAAAGGAAGTTACTACATCAGTTTGCATATTGGTTTGATTGAAAATTGCAGGAATATTACTCACTTCTGAGTTGCTTGGAGCAATTACTTCAACCCCATTGCTACTTACCATTTTCTGTAAATACCATATATTGCTGATTAATTCGGTTTGTTGGGCTGTTGTATGTCCAGCAAAGAATATTAATATAAATAATATTGTCGTTTTCATTTTAATTTTTTATTAAACCAAGTTGTAATATGTTTTGAGTTCTGAATTGTGTACTACAAACTTAGCATTCTATTGTTTATTAAGCCATTTCCAAAAACACTTTAAATTTAATTTTAACGCTTCTGCTTCCGAAGTCCTTTAAAATACTTTGTAACTTTTAATCACTTTTTAATTTTGATTGAGAACCTTGCACATCAAAATAAAATTTACCCGTTAATTGAAAATTTTAGAGTATTTCAAAAATCCATTTATCGCCCAGTTTGTGGTGTAATAAAGAGATTTCAAAGTAGAAAAACCTAGGTATTCTTTATATACAAGGTATTGGTCTTTTATGATGTTTGTTTTTTTTCTGGACACGCTGGATTCGTGCATTCTGTATTTGGCTAATGTCTTACATAGAGGTTTGCCAATTTTTATTTTTTTTAATAGATTGAGCCACATTACATGATCTTCTCTTTTGGTTCCGGTAGGGAAATAAAATTTGCCAACTCTTTGGCTATCATACATGGAACTAAGTAGCGATAATCTGCAAGTTTTCAATAGGTTGTTGTAAGTAACCTCTTTGTCTGCCAAAAAATCTGAAAGCTGAGGTGTTAGATTTTCATCACATCTTGCATAGTTGGAATACGCTAACTCTACATTTTCTTTTTTCATAAAACTTACCATTTCCATTAAGAAATTAGGTTCCCAATAGTCATCGGCATCTAGAAAGGTTATGTATCTTCCTGTTGCTTTTTCTAATGCTAAATTTCTTGCATTTCCAGCACCTTTGTTTTCTTTGGATACAACTAAATTAATTCTAGCATCAGTAATATTAGCAATTATTTCTGTAGAATTGTCCAAGGAGTTGTCGTCTGCAATAATCCATTCCCAATCCGTAAAACTTTGGTTGAGTACAGCGTGTATAGTTTGGCGGAGAAACTTCGAGCTGTTATAGCAAGGGGTAATAATGGATACTTCTGGCATCAAAAAAGTGTTTTTGCAAATATATAATTTTGAAGTATCACAAACAATTTATTTTTTTTACACTTGTTTTTATATGTTTTTAATAAAATAGTAGTATTATTAACAAAAAAAATTATAATTTTAGCCCGATAAAAAATTGATATGAAAAAACTAGCTTTATATTTTAGTGTTTTACTTATGACAGCTACTTTCAGCTGCAAACAAGACCGCACCGAAAACCCACAATATACTGTTGTAGGTACTTGGCAACCGTACAAAATTGTTGAAACAACCGTTGCTAATGGAGTTTCCGACTCTCAGGTTTACAATTTCTCTACTTGCGAAAAAGACTCTCGATGGACTTTTACTGCGGACTACAAAGGTAGTCAGCTTACTAAATCCGATGCTTCCGGCACTTGTGATATTATTAAATCTGAAAATATTACCTATACTTTGGATACTAATAATGCTATTAGTATTACCCATCAAAACGGAGATGTGGATTATGGAAGGGTAACATCTGCTACGGATACCAAAATGAACATTGTTTTGGAGACCAATACGGGTAATGTCTATCATTCATTAACCTATTCTTTCAATAGAAAATAATTTTTTCATTTATAAATTGTGAAACCATCTTATTATAGGGTGGTTTTTTTATTTAGATGAATTTAATTCTCGTTAATATTTTTTTAATTTTAGTTAAATATCTGTATTTTTTACTTGTTTTCGTTATGTAATTGCAAGTATATTTATAATTTTGAAATAAATATTAGAAAAATGAATCTGACAAAGAAAACTTCTGTTTTAGGTTATAGTAATGCCTATCATCTTCTCAGGCGAACTACTTATAATATCACGAAAGCAAGAATTATAAGCCTCTCCACTATGACTCCGGACGATGCCATAACTGCTCTTTTTTCGTTTTCTGCACCCAATCCACCGAGTCCACTTAATAATAATGGAGAAACTATTATACCCACTTTTGATGTACCCACCATTACCGATACCCTAAATACTACTAATAGCTACAACGACAAGTATTGGTGGATGTATCATGCAATGAGAGACCAATCTATACAATATAGATTAATCTATTTACTACATTTATTTTTTGTAACCGATGATAATACCAGTCTTTTTTGGTCTAATTTTGATTACAAAGAATTGTTGAGATTTCAGGCTTCCTCGGGTAGTATAAAGGATTTGGCAATAAAAATAACTTCAGATCCTAGGATGTTGTCTTATCTCAATAACAATCTCAACAAAAAAAACAGCCCAAATCAAAATTATGCACGAGAGTTTTTGGAGCTTTTTACCATTTTGAAGGGTCCCCAAATAGATACCGGGAATTATACCAACTATACAGAATTGGATGTACAACAAGCTGCTAGGGTATTAACCGGTTTTACTACCAACAGCAATACTTACGACAAAACCAATCGGTTGCAGGTAGTAGATGCTACAACTCATCTGCCAAAAGGGATAATTTCTACTACAAATCACGATACTGGTAACAAAACATTCAGCTCGGCATTTGGCAACAATACTATTGTAGGTGCTAGTACAGAAGCAGCAATACAAGCGGAATTGGAAAGTTATATTACCATGGTTTTCAATCAAGACGAAACTGCCAAAGCTTATTGCAGAAGGATTTATAGGTATTTTGTAGGAAGAGAAATTACCACGGCAATAGAGCAGGGGATTATTGTACCCTTATCATCTATTTTAAAAAATAATAATTATAATATACAAATTGCAATTCGTGCATTGCTTACCAGTACTCATTTTTACGATGAAGAAGATGGAATTGTAGGAGATAATATTATAGGTGCTTTGGTAAGAAGCCCCATGGAAATGTTTTTTCACATGTTCAGTTTGTTGAATTTGCAGGTGCCACAATATTCCGCCAATCCAACTGCTTGTCATTCCTTTTTCAGTACGGTCTATAATTATTGTACCAATGCAGGATTGCCAATTTTCCGTCCACAGTCTGTTAATGGATATGCAGGGTATTCCAGTAGTCCTAACTATGATAAAAATTTCATTACTACTTCTACATTAAGGATAAGGTACAACTATAGTATAGATTTAATAATTAATGGATTGACCTATAATGGTTTTCAGTTTAAACTTAATAATCCTGACTTTGTAAAAAACAGTGGATATTTTAGCAATCCTAGTAATGCTGACACATTGGTTTCGGAGTTTTGCCAATTATTACATATAGAAATTCCACCTCCAGATAGGTTACTGTACTTCAAAAATGTATTTCTCAATGGACTGAGTGTTATCAACTGGCAAAACGAATGGAATAACTACATCAATACAGGGACAGCAACCAATGTGAAAATACCATTGGACAGATTAGTGAAAGCACTTATAAAATCACCGGAATTTCAAATTTTTTAATCATGGATCGCAAAGACTTTTTAAAAACAATAACCCTGGCAGGAATTGGCTCTCCTTTTTTACTCAACGGAATGCCTTCCCGATTTATGAATCAATTTGCCGATTTCAGCATCAGTTGCGACGAAGTTAATGATCGTTCATTAGTTATTTTAAGATTAGCAGGTGCTAATGATGGACTGAATACGGTAATCCCAATTAGCCAATATGATACCTATGCCAATCTGAGACCTAATATAAAAATTGCAAATTCAGGAACGACTGGATATATTCCGCTGGATACAACTGTTAGCCAAAACAAATTAGTAGGACTCAATCCTAATATGAGCGGTTTCAAAACATTATATGATACAGGTAAATTGACTTTGCTCAATGGTGTTGGCTATCCTAATCCCAATTATTCTCATTTTCGTTCAGAAAATTTGATGTTTTCTGGTAAAGATGGAACAGTGAATTCTGACCTTACT
>JAFDZJ010000233.1 GCA_018266965.1 Bacteroidota bacterium | reverse complement strand
TAATTTTATATCATCGGCTACTGTTGGACCTACTTTTGTAGAGGAAACAATACCATAATGACCAACATCAGCAGATTTGAATTTCTCCAAAGTAGCACCAGCAGGGAAATCAGCTTTCAATCCTTGAAACAATTTGTTTTCTATATCTTGATCGGCTGCCAAAGACTCATCGTCTATTTTGTAATCTGTAGTTATTTTCAGTTGGTTGTCTTTACCAAAAGTTTTTACATCGACAGAGTTGTTCTTACCGTCTTTTGTAGCGAAAAGTGGAGTTATTTTTTCTTCAATTTTACTAGCATCTACGGACTTCTCAAATCTTATAACGAAATTTCTACCCCCTTCGAAATCTACACCATATTTAAAACCATTAGTGAAAATGGAAATCAAACAAGCTATTGTTAGTACCAAAGAGAAAATATAAGTGTATTTTCTTTTACCAATAAAATCTATCCAAATATTTCTAAACATATTTTTGGTAGGAGCAGTCCAAACAGACAAACCTTTACCTTTCTCTAACCTACTAAAAATCATCACTCTGGACAACAATACAGAGGTAAAGAAAGTCATAATAATACCAATAATAAGGGTAACTGCAAAACCTTTGATAGGACCTGTACCAAAGAAGTACAACACAAAAGCCGTTAACAATGTAGTAGCATGACCATCGATAATTGCAGATAAGGCGTGTTTGAAACCATCTTTATAAGCTTCTTTAATATTTTTACCAGCAAAAAGCTCTTCTTTTGTTCTTTCATAGATAATCACATTGGTATCCACCGCCATTGCCATTGACAATACCATACCAGCAATACCTGGCAATGTAAGAGTGAAATCTCCGGAATCCATAATACCAAAGATGTAGAACAAGTTGATAATCATTGCAATTACCGCATATATACCTGCTCCACCGTAGTAGAAAATAATGTAAGCAATAATCAAAGCAAAAGCAATTCCGAAAGACATGATACCGTCTTGTATAGATTGTTCTCCCAAAGAAGGACCAACAACATCAGCTTGTACAACTTTGGCTCCGGCAGGTAATCTACCAGCACCTAACACATTTACCAAATCTTGGGCTTCGTCTTGTGTAAAGTTACCGGAAATTTGAGTTCTTCCATCCGGGATAACACTTTGTACAACTGGTGCAGTATATACTCTATTGTCCAAGGTAACAGCAACGGATTTTTTCAGATTTTTTTCTGTCATCAATTTCCATTCTCTAGCACCTTTGGAGTCCATTTGCATATCAACAACTACTCTACCCAACTCGTCATAAGAAATACTAGATTTTTCCACAGCACCATCAACAGGAGCTTTTTGGTTGATATTTCCTCGGATTGCATAAAGTACTAATCTATTCTCATCACCAGTTTCTGGTTTATAACCCCACATGAATTGGGTATATTTCAAATTAGAAGGTCTAAGGTTATGAGCAATTTTGGAGTTCAAAATTTTATTAACTGTTGCGGTATCCGAAAGTTTTACATTTCCTACTCCATTAGTTTTCAAGGATTGTACATCCATTAATTTCATGAAATCGGTATTTTTAGCAACACCTATGGAGTCGGATTTGGCAGGTAGTGCAGTAGAAAGTGATTGGAAATATGGGAAAGTTTCTTGCAAATCTTGTACTTCCCAAAATTGTAGTTTTGCAGAAGTTTGCAACATTTTCTTCACACGGTCTATATCTTTTATCCCTGGCATTTCCACAGAAATTCTACCAGTACCTGGGACTCTTTGCACATTGGGTTGTACAGCTCCCATTTTGTCTATACGGGTACGAATTACCTCAAAAGCAGTACCTACGGATTGATCAATTTTTCTTTTTACAATCGCCTTAACCTGATCATCGGGAGTATTGTATTTTATTTCTGTAAGATTGGTATTTCCAAAGATTTCTGGGTCTGCTAATTTCAGATTAGCTTTTTTTGCTTGGTTTACTTGGGCAAATTGATCAAAGAAAACATCGATATATGCTTTAGATGAATTTTTCATCGCTGCATCTGTTTTGTCGAGTGCTTCAATCAAAATTGGGTTGGTAGAATAGTTTGCCAAATCGTCCACCAAATCTCTTTGGTTGATTTCCAACAATACATTGATACCACCTTTCAAGTCCAAGCCAAGTTTCATTTCTTTTTCTTTGGCTTTTGAATAGTATAATTTAGTAAAACCGAGATCAAGAGTATCTTTTTTGATTTTCTCGATTTCTTTTAAATTACCTTTTGCTGCTTCGATTTTCTTATCTTGATTGCTCACATACCAAGTAGGCAGTAATTCATTAGCACAAATCAATCCAAGAACAATCGCAATAATCGTAATAAGTCCTTTTCCTTGCATTTTAATACAACATTAAATTTTTATAGTTGGCAAATATAATGATTTTATGCAGAAACCAATATGAAAACTAATATATTTTTATTCACAATCGTTATTCTTTGAGGATTTTAAATTTTAATTATCAATTACAATAACTCTATCCAATCGTTGTTAGTTTAGTAAAAGAAGTTTAGTAAAGGATAGTACAAAATAAAGAATTTTTGCTTTTAAATTTCATTTAAAAAAAATGAAAAATCAACAATAATGTTTATTTATTAAAAATATCCCTTCATTATTTCCATTAAAAAAAGAGTGATAGATTTTAGTCATTAAAGCAAAAAATACGCTGAAAAATATTTTCCTCACTCTGTTTTCACCTTCCTCAATAGTTGCAAATGAAATTTCAAAACAGGAACTAACATTGCAATAAAAGAAATGAAAAGTACCAATCCGGACATTGCAAATACTTTGAAATATGGCATCAACGAATCCATAGTTTGTTGAAAACTTTGGTTGTCGATTTTTCCAGCAATCTTATTGAGACCCATCCCTATCAAGGCAAACCAAAAAAAGAACATTGCAATATTGAATACCGAAACCCATTTGCTGTATTTTTTTATGGATAAAAATTGAGGGTTTATTTCGTCAATAATCAACGAAAGCGAAGCCAATATCAATAAAGAATTAATACCAATGGTCGATCCCATTGCATGAGCTACAGTAATATGAGTTCCGTGAGTATATTGGTTGATATTAGGTACGGAAATAGCGATGGATAAAATTAAATTTAGCAAAATCCACATTTCTGCATAAGTAAGAAACTTGAATGACAATTTGTTATTCTGGTAATTCGCTTTGATATAAGATTTTCTAAACCCATAAATTATATTTGCCAAGATGAGTAATTCCGTCATACTTATTACATACGAAACGGTTTTTATCCAAGGTGAAGCTGGTACAATATAGGTATGATGTCCCCAATTGAACATCAAATTTGTTAGTCCTAAAAAATAGAAAAAAAATGCTTTTTTAGAAAGATTAATGGATTTGTCTCCGGAAATTTTTTCCATTGCATACATGGCTGTTCCATAGACCAAAGCATTCCAAGAACCTACAAATGCTCCCATTGCTTTCCATTGTACTGTAACATCTTTTATGATATTGTTATTGAAAAATGGTAATTGCCATAGCTGAGCTTCCAAAATTGTAATGAGAAAAAAAACTATTCCTGTTGTCCAACTCCATATATAGACTGGCATTTTTTTGTAATTAGGCCTTAGCGTAAGGAAAAAATTTATCATAAATAATATCCAACCAATTACAATTATTATAATAATAAAAGGAGGAAATTCCAAATATTCTCTACCACTGAATTTTCCTAAAATAAAAAAAACACAAACTACAACCAAGATGATTACCTGCAAAGCAACTTGTATCTTACCAAGAAATGTAGAAAAAATTGGTCTATTGGAAACTTGTGGAAGATAATAATAAATAATACCCGTTGCGGCACAAAATATCCAATTGACAGAGAGATAGGTATGCAATGGTCTAATCTTTTGAAAAGAAAAATCAAAATTTGAAAGTTGTGGAAACACATATTGTAATCCACCCAAAACACCGAAAAAAATACCTAGAAAAATGGAAAAAATCGCTACTATAATATATGCACTTCCAATAAAATTATTTTTCATATCAATTAGCAATATTTTCCATAGGTTGAGCATTAACATCTACATATTTCAAATAGTCCAAAATTGCATCGACTTGTTGTTTGGTAAAATTGAATTGTGGCATACGAGTACCACCTCCATTTTCCAAGAAAGCTCTTGCATAGGCTTCTCCCCTATTTTTATCGGACATCACACTTGTCAATTCCGGTCCTAAATATCCTCCCAAACCAAAAATTTGATGACAAGATTGACAATTGTTTTCTTGATAAATTTGTTTCCCTTCAATCTGTTTGGCAGACATAGTTGTACCAAAATCAGTAGCATCATTGTATATCCAACCGGAATATAGAATGTAGGCTATTCCCAAAACTAATATTGTCCAAATCTTATACATAGAAAATTATCTAAATTTAATTCGGACAAAATTATCTATTTTAAAGATAAAATGGATATGATTTTAATCACATCATAGGTTTTCAGGAAACACTCGCAGAAAATATTACAATATATTAACTTCTCTCTCCAAGGATATTCCAAATTTTTCCTGAACTGATTGTATAATTTTCTCGGAGAAATTATAAATTTCCTCTCCTGTTGCTTTTCCGGTTTTGTTGATGATGACTAATGATTGCAAATGATGGGTAGCAACATTGCCTATTTCCTTGCCCTTCCAACCTGCTTGTTCTATCAACCAACCTGCTGCCAACTTCACTCCACTATCATTTGGATACCCAGAAATTGTAGGAAAATCTTTTTTTAAGTTTTCATAAGAAGGGAAATCAATCGTTGGATTTTTGAAAAAACTTCCAGCATTGCCAATTATTTTTGGATTGGGCAATTTGCTCTCTCTAATAGCGATAACAGCATTGGAAATATCTTTTATTCTAGGATTGGAAACCTTCATTTTTTCCAGTTCGGTTTTTATTGCACCATAAGTACTATGGATTGTATGATGTTGTGTACTAAGTAAAAAACTCACTTCTAGTATTACGAATTTTCCTTTTTCGGAAGATTTAAAAATAGAATCTCGATAACCAAACTGGCATTGTGGAAGTTCAATTTTTTCTATGGTTAATGTTTCTATATTCAGGACTTTACAAGATTGTAATACATCTTTTATTTCCACTCCATAAGCTCCAATATTTTGTATAGGACTTGTGCCTACATTTCCCGGTATAAGCGAAAGATTTTCCAATCCTCCGAAATTTTTATCTATACAATACAAAACAAAATTATGCCAGTTTTCCCCAGCTTGTGCAGTTACTATAATAGTATTGTCGTCAAATTTTTCTTCAACAATTCCTTTGGTTTCCATCACTACAGCCAGTCCATCAAAATCTTTTGTGAAAAGAATATTCGACCCGCCTCCCAAAAACAACATCTCACAATTATTTTTTTTCGCAAATAATATTGCATCAATCAACTCTTCGTTGGATTTTATTTTGGTAAAATATTTTGCATTTACACTTACTCCAAAAGTATTGTAAGACTGAAGAGAAATTTTTTCATGAATATTCATCGAACAAAATTTATATTGTATAAAACTAATAAAAAAATCAAATTTTATTGATATTTAAAGCTAAAAAAACGGGATTTAACCCGTTTTAATTATTTAATGAGTTTTGTTGTATTGTACAATCGCATCGGACAACAACTCTACACTTCGTTTTATATCCTCTACTTTTAGTACATAAGCTACTCTAATTTGTTTTTTACCGAGAACAGGATTACTATAAAACCCACTCATAGGTGCCACCATAACAGTCTCGTTGTTATTACTATAACTTTCCAATAACCATTTTGCAAATTTGTCGGTATCGTCCACTGGAAGTTCTGCAACACAGTAGAATGCACCTTTTGGTTTGGGACAGATTACGCCGGGTATATTATTGAGAAGTTCTACCATGGTATCTCTTCTTTTTTTATATTCTGCTCTCACATTTGCTATGTATTCGGCATCGTTTTCATGAGCAGCTGCTGCTGCAATTTGACCTAACAATACTGGACTTAATCTAGCTTGTGCAAACAACATTGCTGTATCATGGATTTTTTTGGAACGGGTAATCATACAACCAATTCTGGCTCCGCACATACTATATCTTTTGGACTCGGAATCGATAATGATACAATTTTCTGCCAATTCCGGAAAAGACAGCATAGAAACTTGATGAGTATCACCATATACATATTCTCGATATACTTCATCAGAAATAACAACAATATCATGTTTCAATGCAATTTCTGCTAATTTTTGCAATTCGTCTTTGGTATAAAGATAACCGGTAGGATTTCCGGGGTTACAAATAATAATTGCTCTGGTCTTATCTGTAATTTTTTTCTCAAAATCTT
>JAFDZJ010000232.1 GCA_018266965.1 Bacteroidota bacterium | reverse complement strand
ATTTTTTATGAAAATGGAATTTGTTGGATGGGAGCATTCTCCGAAAGCCTTGGTATCTATAACAAAAACACTCAACAATTCTCTACCATGAGTCTGGCCGGAACATTGCCTATCGATGAAAAATGGACTTCCAAAGAAATAGATGAGCAACTTCCCGTTACCGATTTTATAAATTCTGTACTAAAAAAATTTTCAAACAAAGTAACAATTTCCGAAACTTATGACCATATTTCCGGGAATATAAAACATTTGAGAACTGATTTCCAAATACATACAAAACCAGAAAATATAGGCACTATACTACAACTCCTCCACCCAACTCCGGCGGTTTGTGGTATCCCAAAAGACTTTTGCAAAGAAAAAATTGCCGAATTGGAAGGATTTGATAGAGAATTTTATGCCGGATATACTAAATTAGAAACTCATGATTTTATCTATTCTTTTGTAAACTTGAGATGTGGAAAATTTTATGAAAATACCGCCGAATTATTTGTTGGTGGAGGTATTACCAAAGATAGTATCCCCGAAAAAGAATGGAAAGAAACCGAATTGAAATCTCTTGCTATACTCAATAATTTGTTGATAGAAAATTAATATAAATTTCTAAAATTGACGAAAAAGAGCTGAAAACAGCACCTATTTTTTTAGATAAATAAATGAAAAATTTACAAAATATTTTTTGCTTATATTTGACAATGATAAAAAATAATAATTGAATGTACAAAATTGAAATCAATGGATATAAATCAATAAATAGATTGAGCCTAGAACTCGATTCTATAAATATATTAATTGGTTCCAACGGTAGTGGGAAAAGTAATTTTTTATCTTTTTTTACTTTCTTACAAAAAATTTACAATCAAAACCTTCAAGAATTTGTGGCATTAAAGGGTATAGATACTTTTTTGCATAAAGGAGAAAAAAACACTAATGAAATATCTGCAAAACTTTTTTTTCCAAATACTAATGCCTATTCTTTTACTATAAAGAAAGGTGAAAATGGATTTATATTTACAAAAGAAGGAATGTGGTATGATAATCCTAATGTAACAAATCCAATTGATATTGCCACTTTTTCCACTGAATCCAAATTAAGATTTCAAACAAAACCAAGGTCAGAATTTATCAGAAACTATCTCTTTCAATTAACAAAATATCATTTTCATGATACAGGCGAAACTTCCCCTTTTAATAGAGAGTCTAATGTTGAAAATGATAAATTTTACCTCTATGAAACTGGCAGTAATTTATCTGCTTTTTTATTTAATATTCGCAAAGTAGAGCCAATTGTTTACAATTTAATAGTAAAAACAGTTACCAGTATTGCACCTTATTTTTTAGATTTTATACTAATACCAGAATCAAATGGAAATATTAAATTAAGATGGCAAAGTAAATACAGCTCTACAATTTATGGTGTGAATGATTTGTCCGATGGAACCATTCGGTTTATAGCTCTGGCAACACTTTTCCTACAACCAAATCTTCCAAAAACTATTATTTTAGATGAACCGGAATTAGGACTACACCCTACTGCAATAGCAAAACTTGCTGGGTTAATAAAATCCGCTACTACTAAAAATTCTCAAGTAATATTAGCAACACAATCAACAGATTTAATCAGTCATTTTGAAGCTGAAAATATTATTACAGTTGATCAAATTAATGGCGAAAGTATCTTTCAGAGGTTAAATACAGATAGTTTAAAATTTTGGTTAGAAGATTTCACTATTGATGATTTATGGAAAAGAAACATTATTGCAACAGGACAACCCAATTATTAATCAATGAAAAGAATAATAATAATTTGTGAAGGACCAACTGAACAAGCATTTATTAAAACAAATATGTTTGCGACATTTATCCAAAAAGGAATTCACCTACAAACTCCTGTAATAAAAGCATCAAAAGGTGGAATCGTAAAGTGGAGACGGCTAAAAGAACAGATTGAAATTCATCTGAAATCGGACACTGACGCAATTGTAACTACCTTTATAGACTATTATGGATTATACTCAAAATATGAGTTTCCTGGTTGGAATGATGCTCATACAATTCAAGATATTAATGATAGATTAGATAGTCTAGAAAATTATATGCTAAAAAATATCGACAAAAAATTACAAAATAGATTTTTACCTTATTTGCAATTACATGAATTTGAAGGACTTTTATTTAATGAACTTTCTGTGTTTATTGAACAAATTCCAAATAAAGACATTTTGAAAATGGAAGAATTAAAAAAAATATTTATCGATTTTCCAAATCCTGAAATGATAAATAATTCCAAAGAAACATCTCCATCACATCGACTAAAAAGAATTATTAATGGTTACAATAAAATTGTATATGGAGACATACTTTCAGAAGCTATTGGTTTGGAAAGAATTAGAAACAAATCTCCAAGATTTAATAATTGGTTAAAGAAAATGGAAACTTTTTAATATAAAATTTGAACAACAAATTCTATTTTTTTCAAATTGCATTTCTATAAATTTTAAAAAAATACCAATTTAGTTTTAAAAAAAATTGCAACCACAAAATTTCATCTAGTCTATTAAAGTAACTCATGCAAAAAGAAAATCTATTACAACTCATAAAAGCTGCAATTGATAAAGACCAAAAATCACAATCTCAACTCATCAACAATTATTGGGAAATTGTTTTTTCATTTATCATGAAAAAAGTACAGAGCATTTCTGTTGCAGATGAGCTTACTGTAAGTGTATTTACCAAAGTATTGGCAAAGCTAAATCTATACGACCCAGATTTTCAATTCAAAACTTGGATACTAACTATTGCTCAAAATACCGTAATCGACTATTGGCGAAAAAACACCAACAACTCGGAAACTGCTATACATAATTTGCAAGAAGTAAAGAACCACTTTGCCAAATCACCCGAAGAAATACTAATTTCTGAAGAAGAACAGCAGAAAATTCAAAATATAATCCTAGGAATGGATTCCCAATACCAAAAAATAATTCAACTTCGTTTTTTTGAAGAAAAAAGTATCAAAGAAATCGCTGAGGAATTGAATATTACTATTGCCAATACCAAAGTGAAGATTATGAGAGCAAAAAAAATACTGGCAGAATTGCTAAAAGATTTTGACAAAAAAACACAATAAAATATAAATTTCAATTTTCTGAAACACTTTTATTTTGAACCAAAAACATGACAAAAGTTGTAAAATATAAATAATCATTGGTTCAAAATAAATATTAAAGCTACAAAACTGAATTGCAAATAATGAATAATCTATTATTTTAAAAAAAAATGTAAATTTACAGAAGAATAAAAAAAGTAGAAATGGCAATTGTAAAAGAACTTTTAGGAAAAAAACCTGTGATTGGGGAGAATTCATTTCTAGCAGAAACTGCTGTTATAGTAGGCGATGTAGAAATGGGAAATGACTGTAGTATTTGGTACAATGCAGTGATAAGAGGCGATGTACATTATATAAAAATTGGTAACAAATGCAATGTACAAGACAATGTAATGTTGCACTGTACCTATGAAAAATTTCCTCTCAACATTGGTAACAATGTATCCATAGGACACAATGCAATTGTACATGGTTGTACTATAAAGGACAATGTCCTCATTGGTATGGGAGCAATAGTAATGGATGATTGTTTGGTGGAAAGTAATTCTATTGTTGGTGCTGGTTCCGTAGTAACCCAAGGTACTCATATAAAATCCGGAGAAGTGTGGGGAGGTATTCCTGCAAAAAAAATTAAGGATATTTCAGCAGAATTACTAGAAGGAGAAGTCAATAGAATTGCAAATAATTATGTGAAATACTCGTCGTGGTACAAGGAAAACACTTCCAAAATCCAAGATTAATTAACTGACAATTTTCCTCTGGATTGCCCTATTCATTTATTTTTCTTCGATATTCTTTATCAATTCGAAGCACAAATTATCGATATTTTGATTGATTTCTGAGACATTGGACAGTATTATTACTGCGATTTTTTCATCTTCAACTATTGCCATCGATGAAGAATAGCCACCTGTTCCTCCATTGTGCCAAATTATATCTTTGTCGGTTTTAGATTTTAAAATATGCCAACCCAAACCTATTTTCATATTTTTATTAATTTCGAAAGTCGGTTTTCTTGTCAATGCAAGTTCTTTGTTTTCAGGGTTAAATTGTGCATTTGCAAATTTTGACAAATCTTCTACGGTAGAAAGTATTCCACCTGCTCCAAAAAGTACAACGAAGTCCCAATTGGAAACCATATTTCCATTTTCGCTTAATCCTTTTACCAGTTTGTTACCCAAATTTTGAGAACTAGTAAATGTATTACTCATTTTATATTTGTCCAACACTTTTTTCTGCAACAGGTTTTGGAAACTTGTCTTTTGCGACAAACCGAGCGTGTAACCTAGCAATCCTGCTCCCAAATTGGAATAGGAATACGATTTCACAGGTTTATTTTCCAGCTTCAACATATTTTTAAGATAGGATTCCAGCTCATTTTTACCATAATTTTTATATGGATTGCTTTCGTTGGATACATCTAAATTTTCGGGTAAGCGAGGTAATCCTGAAGTATGATTAGCCAAACTTTCAAAACTTATTGTAGTATTATCATGGAATCGGAATGGATAATAGGAATTAATATTATCCGAAAGTTTAATTTTTTCATCTTCCGATAGCGAAGCCAAAACTGTAGAGGTAAATACTTTGGTAAGAGAGCCAATTTCAAAAATTTTGCTATGATTTTCAATAGGTTTTATACTATCGTTTACCCTTATAACTCCGTAGAAATTAGTTTTTCCATTTTTGGTAATAGCAATAGAAAGTTGTCCGTTTCTTGGTAATACTTGGGATTTTGAAAATATAATTTCTGCAATATCTTTTGGATATGTCTGCAAGGCATTTATAATAT
>JAFDZJ010000231.1 GCA_018266965.1 Bacteroidota bacterium | reverse complement strand
TTTCTTAATTTTAAAAACCTGAACAAATTAGGAATTTATCATGATTATAGAGAAAACATGTATCATGAAATTGAAAAATTGGATCTGAAACAATTAACAGATTTCTACAATCAAGAAATAAAAAATTTGAGCTATAATACAGCGATTATTGGCAAAAAAGAAAACCTGAACAGGGAAGCCATTTCGCAATTCGGAGAACTGAAAGAACTAAGTTTGGAAGAAATATTCGGGTATTAATTTATATTAAATTTCGCACAACAATTCCTCCAATTGTTGTGCGATTTTTTCGATTGAATAATTATTTTCAAAATCAAAGGTCGTGTTATGATAGCTTGTTAATTGTTGTTCTATATCCAAATTTTCATTCAACACAAAAGGATAGTCGCAAGGATAGGTTGTTGGTAGAATTGCAATTTTACCGTAGTTGATAGCATCACCTATATTACCACTAATCTTGGTAAGTCCATAGATTTCGGTTTGTCCAAAAAACTTTATTTCTTTTTGCAAAGGACACCAAAGTACCGAAGCTTCCTTCATCTCTGTTTGAAATTTTTCCTTGGAAACTTTGTGGTCGAAATATTTTATAGCAACCGTTGGAGACAATGTGTTTTGCAATTCATTGAGCAATTTCAACTCACTGCCACTGGCTTTTCCTAAAAACACAAAATTCATTGATGATTGCATCGTTTTTAATTTAGCAAAAATATGATGATAATCCCTCCTATACTGCGATACTGCTCCTGGAATTACCACTTGCATTTTATTTGGTTTGTCATTGCAAAACCTATTAAAAAAAACAGAAATAGTCTTTGTTTTGTTTTGAAATTTTCCCATGCTAGTGGAAATATTTTCATCTAATACCAAAAGAGAACTAGCATTTCTGTACAACAAAGGCATTATCAAAAGACCTTCTTTTAAAAGTAATTTCAACCTGAAAAAAATATCATTCTCCCAAATTTTGGAAAACAATTGCCTTTTCGACATTTGTACAAAATTGGCATTATGAACAAGTATAGAAGTAGGAAAACAATTACTGATTTCTAAAAAAACATTAAAATACCGATGTGCAGTCCCAATGATTACAGCATCAAAATGGTGTTTTTGTAGCAGTGTCAGAATGTTTTTGTTATTTGCAATTGATATTTTATCATTCACATTTAGGGACAAGAGATTGGCTATTTTTTCGGAAACAAAAAAATGAATATCTACCTTTTTCAACTCATGGGACAAGGTAATAATATTCTCTACCAATTCGGCATGAGTATCCAATTCTATATAGGCGATTTTTTTCAAAATAGTTGCGGCAAATTAAAGAGAAAATTATTTTTGCATATCAAATTTTTCAATAATCAAGTTGAGTTTTTCAATTTGCTGTTGTTGTATATTGAGCAATTCTTCTTGTTGTTGGATAATCAAGTGATCTAATTTTTCGTGCAAGGTATGTATCTCTACTTCGCTTTTCAAATTAATCATATAATCCTTTTTTGCCCTTTCTCTATCCTTGTCTTCTTGCCTGTTTTGGCTCATCATGATTACCGGTGCTTGTATAGCTGCAATACAAGAAAGAAAAAGATTGAGTAATATAAATGGATACGGATCGAAGCCTTTGTTGCCAAGTATATAAACATTTATAACAACCCAAACCATAATAAGCACGGAAAACAAAATAATAAATTTCCAACTTCCACCAAAATCAGCTACTTTATCTGCTAATTTTTCTCCCAAGGTAAGGATTTTCTCATCATCTTCATCGTCCAATTTTCCAGTAAGCACTGTATTTTCTGAAAGCGAATTTACCACCTCTTTTTCGGAACCACTCAACTCTCCTAGTTGTGTACTAAGATAATTGGCGATGTATTGTTTTCTGAATTCTTGCACCTCGTCTTCGGAAAAATAGGTTTCTTTGGTTGTATTGGGTTGCAACGATAACACAAACTTATACAAAGGCTCTCGAAATGATTTGGCAGAATATTTTTTTTTATGATTATTAAAATCTTTCAATCTAGTGTCTTGGTTAGTTTTCATCACATCATTGTTTTAATTTTAAATTGATTACTGGAAAAAATTAAATTTTTGCAGTATATTTTTCCATTTATAATTTCGGACAAATTTTGTTTCTTCTTTTGTCAGTAACAATGGTTGCTTCTGCCGAAGGAAACTATTAAGGGTTACAAAAACTTCTGAAAGGGATTTATTTTTCCAAGCCGATTTTACCGATGAAATTGTTGCCAAAGGAAAACTAAGTCCTATGTTATAAAAATATTCGCCTAATTTTATAGCTTTTTGATTTTTATATTTTTCAGCAGTAGGTCTTAGATGTTTTACCCACAAATCTTTTTCCGTATAAGTTTGATATCCATGGAAATTAGCCAACAAAACATCGATGTTATCCCAACCTAATATAGGTCGCAAACCATTCATTTCTAAAAAACATTTTTTCCTATAAGATTTTATAGGACCCCGAACATGTTTGACAGAAGATATATTTTCGAATGTCCAATTGCTGGTGTCTTCAAAATTCAAAAAATTTTGAAAAGAAACTACCTCATCATTATTTTTAATTTTCACAATCCCAGACACCATAGCAACTTTTGGATTTTCTTGATATACATTTTCTACTATTTTCAGATAATTTGTTGGGAAAATAATATCTGCATCGAATTTGCAAATTACATCATAATTCGCCAAATCATACATTGCCAATCCCTTGTTGAAACAATCAACAACCTTTGCTCCGGGTTGATGTTGTGAGGGTT
>JAFDZJ010000230.1 GCA_018266965.1 Bacteroidota bacterium | reverse complement strand
ATCAATACAACAAAATAATACAAGGCTATCAGCTGAATTCCATTATGCAAAATGCCTTTAACAAAGAAACCAAAACCATAGACGAGAAAAAATTTCTGGCAGAAGCAGGAAAATTTATGACAAAGGGAGAAGCACAAGAGTCGCTTTTGAAAGTAAAAATGACTTTGGCATTCCGAATGAAAAAAATTGCTGAATACGAAAAATTAGCATTATCCTATTATAAAGATGGTAATGATGAGAAATTTTCATCTGCTGAACTAAACGAAGTAGCTTGGAATTTCTTTGAAAATATCACTGAAAAAAGCTCTCTAATAAAAGCTGTAAGCTGGGCAGAACAATCCATTAAGAAAAATGAAGAATATGCTAACTTGGATACTT
This sequence comes from Bacteroidota bacterium, assembly GCA_018266965.1. Lineage (GTDB taxonomy): Bacteria > Bacteroidota > Bacteroidia > Flavobacteriales > Weeksellaceae > Amniculibacterium. Next base: position 3,909 of record JAFDZJ010000230.1, on the reverse strand, counting down.
TAGCAAATTTGTATTTTAAAATTGGAGACAAGGTAAATGCAAAACTTATTGCAGAAAAAGCATTGGAAATAGCAGAAAAATCCGGTGAAGATGCGGCTTCCACAAAAGAACTTTTGAAAAAGTTATAGATTTTTTTTAAAATTTAAAAATAAATATCCCTGTTTCCTTTGTCGAGCAGGGATTTTTTTAGTCCAAGGTAATCGAGTGTTTCATGCTCCACAATCCACCATTGTACATATTAAGATCTACTTTTGTATTGATGCCGTGTACAATTCCCTTCTCCGAAAACTGCCAAATTTTCCAAGTGTCGCTTTGGCTTGGTTGTTCAACATCATTATAATTGGCTAACCATAGTGGATAGTCGGAAAAATCTTCTTGCAAATAATCTTTGTAATAATGGTAATAAGTATAGATAATTGGTTTTTCGCCATAAGAGTTTTCTACAATTTTCAACCAAATTTTCAAATTAGTAATTAATTGCTCTTTTTTATAATATTTAGGAATTTTCTCTATGTCCAAAATCGGTAGAATATCACCCGAATTCAGTTTTACAACATTCAGATAATTGTTGGCTTGGACAACGGGGTCTTCATCTGCACGGTAGAAATGATAAGCACCACGGATAAGTTGATTTTTTTTTGCAATTTCCCAAAAATGCGAAAAGTGTTTGTCCCCATCATCATTTCCCATTGTGGCTCGTAACACAACAAATTGTATAGGAATGGATTGATTGGCAATACTAAGACTGTCCCATTGTATATCTTCTTTTTGTTGATAATGAGAGAGGTCTATACCAAAAACTTTGTCGGTATTGGAGGCTATTATTTTATTGATTCTTTGGGTCTCAAATTCGGAATTGTTGAGTTTTTTGTGAGGGAATTTTTTAAAATTCATGGCATAATAAAAAGAAATTTTTTCTTTCAGATACCAACCTGTTCCCAACAATGACAAAGCCAAGATTAGTAGTAGTATTTCTCTTCTTAGCAACCAATGCTTTTTTCTATGACGATGAATTTTTCTTCTAGCTTTTCTCTTTGACATAAGAAAGCAAAAATAACTCTTTGTTTTTTAAAATAAAAACACCAACAATAAAATTTCTTGACAGAAGTTATAGTCCAAGTGAAATTGTTATAGACAACTAACCCAACAACCAATCTTTGAAATCTTTTACCCTTTCTCTGCTTACGGTTATTTCTGTATCTGGTTGTTTTTTCATGACAACTTTGTAATAGGGAGAAGTTGTAATATTCGAAATGAAGGACAACTGTATAATCACTTGTCTATTAACACGGAAAAAGGTTTTTCTATCCAAAATATTTTCTAACTCTTCCAAAGAAAAATCTGTTGGATAACTTCTCTCCAAGGTTTGTGCATATACAATTTTGTTTTCCGAGTATAGGCAACTGACCTCGTCCATATTGATAATTTTTAGTTGATGACCAATCTTTGTAATTATCCTGTTCAGCTTGGGTTCCGGATCTTTCAACATAGATTTGAAATCCAATAAATTGTGATTATTGGTTGTTGGTTTCAGCTTATTGTATTTTTCTATGGCTAGTTCTATATCTTTTGCTGCAATTGGCTTCAACAGGTAATCTATCGAGTTGAGTTTGAAAGCTCGCAATGTGAAATCATCATACGCAGTGGTGAAGATTATAAAACTATCAACAGGACATTGATCGAAAATATCGAAAGACATTCCATCTCCTAATACTATATCCGAAAATATAATATTCGGGTGAGGATTATTGGAAAGATAGGCTATACTTTCTTCAACAGACTCCAGATTGGCTACAATTTCTATATTCGGAAAATCGGATAATATTTTTTGTAATTTCCTGGCAGAGGGTCTTTCATCTTCTATTATTACGGCTTTTATGGGTTCCATTCTATTTTTTATCTTTTTCCATTAACTCTTTAATTTTCTTTTCCTCCCAGTTTTTTCCAATTCCGAATACTTGAAGTGCATGGGAAAGAATCCCAATTCCCCAGCCTAACATGGGCCACCAAAACCAGTGATACTTCGGACTTGTAAGGATATTTACAACCACTAGTACAGGGATTACAACACAGTAGGAAATCAAATTCCCATAAAATCCTTTTAGTTCTTTTACTCTTCTGGCTGCTTTTTCATAAGCAAAATTGTCGTTATTGTTTGGACTAAAATCATTCATATTTACGATATTTTTGGTTATTATTGGTATTTTTATTTTGAATTTTCTTTCATCTTTTTCCAAGAGTATTTTTTCAGGAGTAAGCATTGCGAAGCGTTGTTGTATGTTACTAATACCTATTCCCTCCCTATTGTCCAATTTTTCTCTTTGTTGCAGATTGTTTTCTATTGCCAAATAATTTCCCTCTTGTCGTATTGTTATCATAAGAGGTTTTGTAGGGGTTGCAAAATTATGTTTTATAGCATTTTCTAATATCAATTGCAAAGACAAAGGAACGATATACAATTTTTCAAAATCCGTTTTTTCTTCAAAAGTAATTTCTATACTCTCTTCGAATCGGATTTTCATTAATTCGGCATAGATTTTAGCAAAATCAATTTCTTGTTGTATGGTAACCAATTCTTTATTTTTTTGTTCCAAAACATAGCGATAGACTTTGGACAATCCATGTGTGAACTCTTGTGCCAATTGAGGGTTTTCATCTATCAATGCGTCCAACACATTCAGGGAATTAAATAAAAAATGGGGATCCAATTGGTTTTTCAAACTTTCAAATTGTGCATTTGCAGAGGTTGCAATAGTTTTTTGTACCGTAACTTGTGCAATAGCATTTTGTTTCATGGCTATCATAAATTCTTTTGCATGTAAAAATGTTGTTACCAATAATGCTAAATTTATGAAAAACCAGTTTGTAAAGTTGTATTTCTCACTAAAAAAATCATCGATTGATACTTTTTGTATCAAAACAAAATTTGTGAAATTAAGTAGATAAGTTAGTGCGATATTTAGTAATACAACAGAAATTATAGTGGCTATTACTCTAGCTTTTGTGTCTTCTATCCATGAATATCGATAATTAAGAAACCGGTTCAATAGTCCGTTACATAGACCATATCCCAAAGTGTACATGAGGGATATGAGCAAGGTAAATAGATAGCTTTCTATATTTTTTTCCGGTGTAGTAAAGACAAAAAATAGAATACTGCAACCAAAAGCTATCCATATTAGCACTTTCAATTGTTGTAAAAAATTACACATGGTTAGTTGTTCTGAAGTTTTCATGCTGTAAAGTTAAATTCAATTTTCATTTTTTGAAAAAATATATTACCCAATGGTAGAAAAATGGAGTTAGAAAGAATAAAAAACCGCTCCAAATATTGGAACGGTTATTATAACTAATAATATAGTTTATGGTTTTTTTGCCAAAAAATATTCTGCCTCATTTTGTCCCCATTTTGGGCTAATTGCTGTGGCGTTTTTATAAGTTTTGTATTGCTCCAATGCTTTTTGGAAAAGGGCTAATCCTTTTTCTTTACTACCTCCAAATTGCGTTGGCGTAAAGTAGGTGTCTTCAGCTTTCAACAGAGTAATTCTAGGGTTGGTTGGATCCATTTTTTCAGCTTTTGCCAATTCTTCTGCAGCTTTGGTTCCATAGGTCATATATCTTTCTTGTGGATTAACCATCATGTGAAGAGAGTTGCTCATTTTCAGTAGGATATGATTTTCGGCACTAGGATTCATAGACTCTGCCAAGGTTGCAAATTTTTCACCCAATCCGGCATAAAAATCCAAATCATCTTTTTTCCCTGTACGCATATCCAGTCTGCCTTTTTGCAAAATGGAATAAGCAGCATAATAATACGGCAACCATTCTTTTTGCTCTTTCGAACCTATTCTTACAAAATCATCATACAATTTTTGGAATTCTTCCGTGGTATTAGCTTTGTCCAAAAGT
>JAFDZJ010000022.1 GCA_018266965.1 Bacteroidota bacterium | reverse complement strand
AGGAATGAATATGATTATTGCATCAATACAATTTTCAATTCTTTAAACAAGTTACTGTTTGACATAGTTAAAGACAAGGGGAAACCGATTTCGGAAGACATTTATATTGAAATTTGGTTTGACGATAAAAAGGGAAAGATTGAAAATTGGACACACTAATAAAACTACCGCCAACAAGTGTATTTGCAAAAGCAGGGCTAGACAATGTAACCTCAGCTTAACCAATGTATCAACTTCTGTTCGGGCAGGACATCCAATTTTCAGCTTTTGTGCTTAACTTCAACAACACAATAAAAATGGGCTTTTGTACCCGGCTGGACAATCAATGAATCCCCTGCCTTCGCAAATACCCGGGCGTTAGCGGTAATTCCCCGGCCGGTTCCAAAATTTAACGCAACTTTTAAACCTCAAAAAAGTTTAAAATTGCAGCATGAAAACATCTTATAAACGCATCGATTTAGAACGACGAATCATTATTGAAAAATCACTTGCCCTGGGGCATAGTTTTGCTCAAATTGCTTTGAGTATTGGATGTCATAAAAGTTCAATTTGCAGGGAGGTAAAAAGGTGCAAGAAGAATGAATATTCATCTCTTAAGTCCGCTTTAATTTCTACCAGCAAAAGTTCAAACCGGAAATATGGAACGACCTAACTTATACAAATAGGAAGCTTAGAAAGTTCGTCTTTAGGAAGCTTGAATTGCATTGGGCACCGGAACAAATACACTTGTATTTAAAGAAAAATTATCCTAATAATAAATCAATGAATATAAGTATAGAAAGCATTTATTTTCACATTTATATACACGCCAAACCTGAGTTAAAAAAACTGCTTATAGAGCAACTTCGCCAGAAACGCCAATACCGTGGAAATGTTCGCCGCGGTAAAGATAAACGCACCACTATAAAAGATCCGGTAAGAATAGATGAACGTCCTGCTGAAGTAAAAGGCAGGCTTATTCCGGGCCATTGGGAAGGTGATCTTATAATGGGTAAAGACCGTGCCAGTGCGATTGGTACGCTAAATGAGCGTAGTAGTAGAACTGTCATCATAGTTCCCCTAAAGGCAAGAGATGCGGATTCGGTTAGAAAGGCTTTTGAAAAGGTATTTAAAACTATTCCACGTCAAATGAAAAAGAGTCTTACTTACGACAATGGAAGTGAAATGGCACAACATAAGCTCTTCACAAAAAACACAAAGATCCAAGTTTATTTTGCACATCCTTATAGTCCTTGGGAAAGGCCAACAAATGAAAATAGTAATGGTCTTATCAGAGATTATTTTCCAAAAGGAACGGACTTCAATAAGATCAGCACAAAGCGTTTAAAAGAGGTGCAAAATCAACTCAATGAGAGGCCAAGAAAAGTGTTGGATATGTGTACACCAAAGGAGGTGTTTGAACAATTCGTGCTGAGTAAATTATGAGGCCAAAAATAGAAAACGATGTTACTCCAAAAATTGAAAAATGTAGTTTTATCCACAGAGACAAACGTGCGGCACCCAAGCCGCAAAGTGCAGTCACTAGTGGATAAAACGGGCAAGAAAAAAGAATATTTAATATCAAAAAACAAAACCTTATTTTTATTAATAAAGTTGCGTTAGAAACTAGAATCCGCCCCCTATTCTGGCAACCAGAATTAAATTCTTAGGACAACAGAAAGACAAAAAGGCGTGACTTAATGGGTTAAATTCAAAAAGTACAAACCATGAATTTTAGAACATTATAAAAACGTTTGTCAGAATTTTAATAAACAGTTTTATAATTTAAGAACGGAGAACAATTGTTGAAAAGTTTTTTTGTTTTGAAAAAACATTCAATTTTTTCTAAAATATTTATTTATCTTTATTATAGATAAATTTGATATTAGCTATAAATCAATCAAACATAAATTGATGAGAAATTTAATTTTAATACTAGCTTTGATAGTTAGTTCGCAATGTTTCGGATCAACTGTGCCTCACAACGGAATGCTTAAACATTTGAGTGAATTCTATCGCTCTTTTGATTCAAAAATTTTACAATCAAAGGATGAAGAAGAGATTAAAAAGTATCTTGAAGAAAAGGTGCCTTTTATAAGAGACTATATTAATAAACAGTACAATGTGGATTTTTCATCCCTTTCACATGAACAAGTATTTGTAGCCGGCTTGATTGTGATTTCTATAGAAGAAGATAATCCAGAATTGAACCCGGATACAGCTCCATACCTTGAGTTAAAACCTCCAGGAAATACCTTTGATTGTCTAATGGCAGCAGTTGGCGCAGTGACAGGAATTGGTACACTCGTATCAACCATTGAAGGAGCAACTATGGCAACAGTGCTTGGTGTTGTCAAAACAATTTTCAGTACCTATTTTGCTGCTTTTGCAGCTGCTTGGGCGGTTTACGAATTTGGAGATTGCATGAATTGGTGGTAAATTTTTTAAGTGCTAAATGGTTATTTTATGATTGTAATTAGATTATTAGTAGCTCTTCTATGTTGCTTTGGTATTTTCAAAGCATTTCTAAATATTGCTTGGGTATACAAGCCTAATATTTTGACTTTCGGGTTCCTGAAAAAACTTAAATACTCATCTAAATTCGAAAAGGTTACTTTCTATCTTGCGGGAATAGTTTGTATGGCTTACTACATATATTACGTATTTTTAAAAATGACATTTTGATTATTATATCTGCTTTCAATAGAATGTCTAAATAAGTATGAGGTTTTGTCATTTAATCCTCCTTTTTTATTAAAATATTTAAGTTGTATAAAATCGATCATATAATTGGAAATTTGGATAGTATTAAATAATGATGAAGAGATTATTTTTAATATTAGTTATTAAATATTAAAGCCACTACCGCTAACAAAAGGTTTTGTGCAATTGGGGCATGACTTTGTAACAATAATCAGCAGTGCATATCCAAGCTTTGGTTTCGACGGGCGTAATTCTGTTGGGATGTAGTCCTAAACTTCGGCTTTTAGTTATAAATTGAGCTTCAGTTCTGTGCTAACAGGTGGTCAATTCCCCCTACTGCACAAAGCCTCTAACGTTAGCGGTAATTTTATGAGACCCTTCATTTCAATCATATCACTTTTTATTTCGACACTATGTTTTTCGCAGGTGACAACAACTGTTGAGACAGTTATAGTTGACAGTGGAAAATATGAATTT
>JAFDZJ010000229.1 GCA_018266965.1 Bacteroidota bacterium | reverse complement strand
TAGTCCTTTTTTATCCCATCAAGTGCAACTGCAAATGCTTCAGTTGGTGCAATAATAATGAATTATAAAATTAATAGTAATAATATTTCTTCAAATAAATTTATTTTTGGAAATTATTCAATTGACATAACTCATAATCAAGCATTTAATGGTGGTTCGATTTTAGGATGGGGTGGGAATTATTATATTAATCCTACATCTTGGACTATGAACATTGTGGTTCCAGAGTTTGCAAGGTGGTTTGTTACACAAAATGCCTTTACTTACAGTTATAACTCATTGTCTAACTTTTCATCTCCACAAGATTTGGTTTTTGACCTTAGTAATTTCCAAATTAGTCATACTACCAATGCCTATCTTGATGCCAAAGCACAAGGAAATATTTCTTTCATTCCACACGGAGGTGGTATTGCTGCCGATATTCCGATTAGCAATGTTGAGGTTTTTGGTACGGGACTTACGACAAAAACACTTAGCACTTCTTATCAAAATATTAATTCTTCTGCCTATTCGGTAGTTGCAGGAAACAGAAATACTATCCCTATCAAGATTAGGATAAATGCCAATGCTGTAAAAGAACAACTTTATAAAGCAGGTACTTATACTTTTACAGTGGATTTCAAAATCAGAAATAATGGTGGTACAGTTAGTGATACCCAATCGGTACAATTTACCATCACAACACAACCACTCAGCACTATTGCTGTACAAGGAACGCCAGATGTTAATTTTACCTTTGCTACCGCTGCCGATTACCAAACCGGGAAAAGCCAAAATATGGCAAATCATCTTTTGGTATCCAACAACAAAGCTTTTGAAATATATGTTAAAAGTGGGACAAGTAATTTCACACTGAATGGTACACCTACAACCTTACCATCGACTATTGTACAGGTAGAAAACGGAACTGGCCAGACTGGGATAATTACAAAAACCCTCACAACTACACCGCAAGCAATATTGTTGGGAGCAGCACCATCGCTCAACCAAAATATTTCGCTTAAATATACTATTCCTGCCGCACAAGCTGCATCTTTGTTGGGACAAACAACGGGTGCTACACCTTATATCTTGAATGTTATCTATAGTTTTACTAACCAATAATTAGGAAAGAAAGAATAAAAAATGAATTACCGTTTATTAATAGTTTTTTTATTGTTTTTTTCTAAATTGTTTTTTGGGCAAAATATTTCTCCCAAAGATTTGGATTTTCATTTTGCAAAAGACAGTATTTTGTTGCAACCCGGCAAAGTAGTGGACAATACCATTGTAATAAAAAATAATACGACTTCTCCTGTAAAAATAGATAGTATAAAAGCAAGAGAAAATTATCCTGGGTTATTGTTTTCGCCAAGTTTTTCCGAAACCATCCAGTCAGGAGAAGGTCAAGAATTGAAAGTACGATTGGTAGCGAGTAAAGATTTACTTGTATCTAAAATCACAAAATTCGACTATAAGATTTTTTATACCTTCAATGGAAAGCAAACAATTGAGAATATTTCTTTTTCTGTACAACGGGAAAAAATGGATTTTGTATCCATTTTCCCAATGGGAGAATTGTTTTATAATCCTACCGGACAAGAAAATCTCCTTCGTTTTTTTGTGGAGAATCAATCCTATCAACCCAAGGTTGTTAGGGTAAAACTAAAACTAATGCCCAGCGAATTTGTATCTGTTTTTCCGGAAGAACAAGTGATACAGCTTAATTCCAAAGAAAAACAATTGGTAACAGTATCGCTGAAAAAAAGGCAAAATATTACCTATTCTCCAGATTATAATTTGTCTATAAATGTAGTAGAAGATTCCAACAATGCATCATTATCTTCGGTAGTTTTGCCTATTCGTTCTCTATCGTCTTACAGAATGATTAACTATGAGGGAAATTATTTGCAAAGCAAAAATTTTGTGGAAGCCTCCTATAATAATACCAATGATGAAAACCAGTTTTACAAATTCCGAACAAATTTGGAGAAAAAAATTGATAATCAGACTTCTATTGGTTTTACCTCCACAACAGATTATTATAGTGAGAATAACTTGACCAATATCTATGATACCCGTTTGGATGTTAATTATAAAAACTGGTATGCAGGTATAGGAAATGTGTATGGACAAGATTACGATTTCAATGTTAATGGAAGAGGATTGAAGGTTGCATCAAAAATTAATGAGAATAACAAAGTCGAAGTTTTTGGTTTGGACAACAATTATATGTTGTATTCCAGTTATGGAAATAACTTTTCCTATGGTAAAACTGCTGGTATGCAATATTCTTATTTCAATCCTAAAAACAAAAATAAACAACTCTACTCCAAAAGTCAAGTCAGTTATTTGTACAATCAAAACAATTTTAATAAAGTAGATACTCATTTGGCAAATTTCAAATTGCCTTTGTATTCCGACTCATTGCAAATTGTTACTTTTGAGGGAGGAGTTAGTCAAGAGCATTTGGATAGCCAACAATTTAATTTTAATAAAAACGGAATGGCTTCCGGAGTTAATTATACTTATTTTACTAAAAAATTGAGTTTCAATTCCAATAATTATTACAGCACACCTTATTATTCCGGAATAAGAAGAGGAGCTTTCAATCTAGATGAAATGCTGAATTACAACCTTTCCGACAATCACAACTTTTTTATTAGATTTAGCAATGCAACTAACCGTTCTAATTATCTTAGTGATGCTTTGCCATTTGGTTTTACTGAAAATGGTAAATACATCAACCAAATTGCAGAGTTGGGTTGGTCTTGGAATAAAAAAAATTACAGACTTTCTATTGCTCCTAACTATACCTATCAATACATTAATTCCATTTACAATCAAATAGCATATACAGCGTATAGGACTAGGATTACTTTTGGAAAATCATACAATGCACACCAGATTAATCTCTCTTGGGACGGTGGTTTGTCGGTTTTTAATAATAATTTTGGAAATATTTTCGCTCAAAGGATTACTTTCAATTATGCATACAAAATTATCAATTTCAGTATGATGGCGGATATTAATCCTACCAATGCCTATGATCTCAATTGGTACAATGGAGGGCAATTTATAAATTATTCCTCCAGTTTGGGTACAAGAATTAATCTACTAAATAATAGATTGAATGGTTATTTCAATCTAGGATATTCTTATATGAATACTCAGAAAACCAACAATATATATGTAAATGCCAATTTGGATTATAAGCTTTCTCCAAGTTGGAGTCTTACTGGAATGTCGTATTATAATTTCTATCATGGCAACGGAATAGATGCTAATCCTAGTTACCAATACAGTAATTTTCAATACAAAATCGGTCTAAAAATGTCTTTGGGAAATACTAATAATGGGAATAAATTGAGCCTAAAAATTTATGAAGATGAAAATATAAATTCCAAAAACATCACCAATAAAATAGCAGTAAAAGATGCAATGGTAAGATTGAACAACAACATTGTAGCACTTACCAACGACAAAGGAATGGTAAAATTCATCAATCTGAAAGATGGAGAATACAATATTTCAGTTACCAAAAACAACCAAAGAATTCCTTTGTTGGGGTTAGAAAAAATAAATGTTACCAAAAATAGCAAATTAGAAATTCCAATTGTAAAAACAATTACACTAGAAGGAGATTTGGAAGAAATAAAGGATAAATACGACGCTCAAGTGGCTGATTTTATGGGGATAAATATCTATGCAGAAGACCTTGTTACAGGAAAAGTATTTGTAACAGTTACCGACATCAAAGGGAATTTTAATTTTCAATTGGTAGAAGGTACATATAAGATATACATCAAAAACGACCGATACGAAATCCTGAACAACTCACAAACCGCAGAGCTGAAAAATTCACAAAAACCGAACAAAATAATTTTCAATTTTAAAAATAAAGAATTGAAAATAAGAAGAAAACAGTTTTAGTATTTTGTATCAAGAGGCTGTTTTGAAAGTTAAATAACCTCTTTTACTTTTCCGCCATTCCCAAGGTGCAATTGGATTGTTGTCCTGCCAAAGACCAATTTTTTTTTCTCTTGCAATATTTTCTAATTCTGCATAAACACTGTCTTTAGAATATTTTTTGAAATGCCAAGCCAACCCATTTCTTACCAACTCTTTATTAATGTTTTGATGGTTGATAAATATTTCTGCAATCCACCTTCCGTTTCTATCCGGTTTTCCTGCAATAACTACCGTTACCATTTTACCAAAACATTTGTCCGAGACAAATTGCTTTGCCTTGCTGCCAAAGGGTTGTTTCTTTTCCGGACAATCGATATGTGCTAGTCGTATCGTTTGAGGTTGCCCATCTAGAAGGATTTCTATGGTGTCTCCATCTTTTATTTTGATAACCTTTGCGGTATATTCTTGTGAAAAGAGAATTGCAAAACTAAATGAAACGAGTAATTGTAAGATTTTTATTGTCATGATTTTTGGTTATTGGTTATATAGCTTGTCTTGTCCTATGGAGAGATTCTGAAAAAATGATGTTAAATTTATAATAAAAAAGTTGAATTATTTCTAGAAAAGTTTGAAAAGATTATCTTTGCGAAATTAATTTTTTTTAAACTATAAATGAAAAAGTATTTATTATTGCTTTTAGTAGCAATTTCTTTTGTTTCTTGTTCCAAAAAAGTAGAAGTAACAGGAAAAATTTCTGGAGGTTCGCCATTAGAAAGAATAGAATTTATCGAAGGTTCCGGCGTGGCAACACTTCCACTTATCAATATTGGATTGGACAAAGATGGAAAATTCTCCGGCAATTTCGATGCACCGAAAAATGGTATCTATGTAATTTCCTTTGGAGGCAAACAAAATCTCATATACCTGAAAGGTGGAGAAAAAGTAAATATTTCTGGAAATGCAGCAGATTTCCCAATGGAATTCGTAGTTACTGGCGATGCTAAAGGAAATAATGACTTCCTAAAACAGACACAAAGATTTCTGCAATCTTATGCACAGAAATTCAATATGCAAGAAATGGTAACTAAAAAAGAAACTGATTTCTTGAAAGATATTCAGAAAATTGATAATGATTTAACAAAAAACATCGAAGAAGTTGCCAAAAATACAAAGGCAGATAACGATGCTATCAAATGGAAGAAAAATGATTTGGCTTCCACTCTTTTGAATGTGATGGCACAATACAAAATGAATTATGGAAAATTGACCAACAATCCATCTTTCAAAGTGAGTAAAGCATTTACAGATTACGAAAACAAATTGCAACCCAACAAAGACGAGTTGTTGCAACAAAGCCCATCTTATAGAAACTATTTACTAAGCACAATGGGAGAAGATTATATGAAATTTTCTGCTACCAAAATGAAAGCTAATCCAGACGCTATTACTTCTGAAGTGTTTGCAGATTTCTTAAATTCTAAAAAAGATATTTCTCAACTAGAAAAAGACTATCTTTTGGCTTATGTAATCGCACAATCCGATATTTCTCCGAGTGCAACCCCAGAGATTGCCAAAAAAGTAAGTACAATTGTTGATAAAAACATTAAAGATGCTACTGTAAAAGCAGATATTCAACATTTAATTTTTGTAATTAATGGTTTGAAAGAAGGTGATATTGTTCCTGATGTAGCACTAGAAAAAGCTGATGGAAAATCTTTCAAATTCTCCGAACTCAAAGGGAAACCAACTTTTGTAATGTTCTATGCTTCTTGGAACCCTTATATTGCCCAATCTACTGTTTCTGTTTTAAGAGATGTAGAAAAACACTATGCAGGAAAAATAAATTTCGTTTTTGTAAATCTTGATGACACCAAAGAACAATTTGCAAAAACAAGTAAATCATTATTGAACGGTATTGCTGGTACCAATGTATATGCAGACAAAGGGATGAACTCTCAAGCTGCTGAAAAATTTGGTATCTATGGTTTCAAATTACCAAGTTTTTTAATCATTAATAAAGATGGAAAAATCGCCTCCAAACCTATCTACAATTTAGGAGAGCCAGAATTTGTTACCATTATGACCAAAGAAACAGGAGTAAGTGCACCGGTTGCACCACAAGCCGAACTGAAAGTAGGTCCAGATGCAATGAAAGTTCCTAATCCAACTCCTGAAACAGAACAATCCAAAACCTCCAAATAATTTTTTTGGACAGAAATCACTATACAAGCCTTGTCTAATCTCTCTGACAAGGCTTTTTTTAAATTAATGAATTATGAAGAAGAAAAAAAATATTATTTTAGAAAATATCCATTTGCAAAGTGCTGGTGCCAAAGGTGTAGCAGTAGGAAAAACTGATGAGGGTAAAACAATTTTTGTATCCGGAGCTGTGCCAGGTGATATTGCAAATGTAAGGGTGAAGAAAAACAAATCCAACTATTGTGAGGCAGAAGCGTTGGAAATCACAAAATATTCCGATGACAGAGTTCAACCTCGATGTTTGCATTTTGGCACTTGTGGAGGATGCAAATGGCAAAATCTTAGTTATGCCAAACAATTGGAATTCAAACAAAATGAAGTTGTTAATAATATAATGAGAATTGGTGGGGTGCAAGATTTTGAAATCCAACCTATTTTGGAAGCAGAAGAACAGTATTTGTACAGAAACAAAATGGAATTTTCTTTTTCTAATGCAAGATGGCTAACCCAAGATGAGGTAAACTCCGAGGAAGATTTTGGAGATAAAAACGCACTCGGATTTCATATTCCAGGAATGTGGAGCAAGATTTTGGATTTAAAAGAATGTCATCTTCAAGAAGAACCTTCCAATACGATAAGGTTGGCGGTGAAAAAATACGCCATTGAAAACAATTTGGACTTTTTCGATGTAAGAAATCAAGATGGTTTTTTAAGAAGTTTGATGCTTAGGCAAAACTCCAAAGGAGAATGGATGGTGTTTTTCCAATTGTACAGAGAAGAAAAAGAAAATAGAGAGAAACTATTTCAATTTATATTATCCCAATTCCCGCAGGTTACAACTCTTTTGTATGCCATTAATCCAAAAGCCAACGATTCTATTTATGATTTGGATATTATCAATTATTTTGGCGACGGGTTCTTAATGGAAGAAATGGACGGATTGAAATTTAAAATCGGTGCAAAATCTTTTTTCCAAACCAACTACCAACAAGCCCTTAATTTGTATAGAAAAACTTTGGAGTTTGCAGATTTGCAAGGTAATGAAGTTGTATATGATTTATATACTGGTACCGGAACTATCGCTCAATATATTGCTAGAAATGCCCAACAAGTAATAGGTATAGAAGCTGTACAAGAGGCAATAGATGCAGCAACAGAACACGCCAAACTGAATGGACTGGAAAATTGTAATTTTTTCTGTGGAGACATGAAAGATATTTTTACAGATGATTTCTTGGCAAACCATCCCAAAGCTGATGTGTTGGTTACAGACCCTCCCAGAGATGGAATGCACCCAAAGGTTGTAGAACAAATTCTGAAACTTGCTCCGGAAAAAATTGTCTATGTAAGCTGTAATTCTGCCACACAAGCCAGAGATATTGCGTTGATGAACAACCAATACAAACTAGTGAAAATATTGCCTGTGGATATGTTTCCCCAAACGCATCATGTGGAAAACATTGCCTTGTTGGTCAGAAAATAAATTGTTGTTACATTTGTGATGATGAATTTTAAAAAAATAATATTATTAATGAGTATTTCACTATTGTTGTTTTCTTGCAATAGTGAAGATGACATCTGTACAGGTGGAGAAGCTACTCCTAGACTGAAAATGAAATTTAAAAATAAAATTACCGGAAAATTAAAAACTCTAGACTCCCTGTATCTGATGGTTGACTATGGAAATGGTAATTTTGGAACCTTAACAAAAGGTAAAACAGACTCTATTTTTGTTCCGTTAAGGATTGACGATTCTGGATATACGGATATTTATGTAAAAACAACTAAAAACGGAAATCAATCCAAATTTCGATTGAACTACCAAACCAAAAACCAATTTGTTTCCCCCGCTTGTGGTGTGAAAAAACTATACGAAAATATACAATACAATTTGCTGGCTCCTAATCCTATACTAGATTTGGAACTATCGGAAAATCAAATTATTAATGAAAACAAAACGCATCTCTATCTTCTTTTTTAGTTTGTTTTTTCTTTCCATTTTTGCACAAGAAAAAAAAGAAAAACAATCTTCTGTTTGGAAAAACTATCACCCTAATTTCATGATAGGTGTAGATGTGTTGAATGTTGGGATAGGTTTTTTCTCGGATAGAAAACTTTTTGAGGGATATGTTTCCACGGAGCTAAAACCCAAATTGCACCTTGTAGCAGATGTAGGATTTGAAAAAAATATTTACAAAAAAAACGGATATGATGTGTCTGTCAATGGTTCTTTTTTGAAAGTTGGTTCGTATTATATGCTTATTGCAGATCCAGAAAATAGGTTCAATGGTTTTTATGTTGGAGGAAAGTTGGCGGGTTCCTTTTACAACCAACATTTTTTTGCAGTACCTGTTAGAGGGATTATTATTGGAGATTATTCTGTTTCTTATCCAGCGTCCAATCAATCGGCGTTTTGGGTGGAAGGCGTTTTGGGTGCAAGGATTCAACTTTTTTCTAGTCCATTTTATATTGATGCCAATTTCCAACCGAAATATATGGTATATACAACCAAACAAGATAAGATACAACCAATGATTGTTCCTAGCTTTGGAGAGTCAGCCTCTGCATTTGGGACTGGTTTTTCTTGGTCTATTGCTTACAAATTTTAAGAGCCTGTTTAAATTTTATATCTAATTTTATTTTTCTTTGTTATTCGTAATAATTTGGATTAGATTATTATATAGTAAGGATAATTCCTTTGGAGGGTTTCCTTCATCAAATTCTTCCGAGGTATAATTATTTTTATCCGTGGTAATGATTATTTTACAGGCAGCAGCACTATCATTAAATCTATTTTGTCCATCGGATTGGTAGGAGCTAATATTTTGTAAGTTAATTTTTTGCACTATTGCATTCAATTTTTCCCAATTATCCAAACTTAAATCTTTTACCAAGTTTCTGTTTCTTTGTGTAGTGGAAATAGTTTTTGGGTCAAATTTATAATTGACTTGCCCACCTCTGTTGGATTTTATTAATTCTATAGTTGCCACACTTTCATTTTGTTTTGATAAAGATTTTTTTTGATTGTCCTTTGCAGTTTTCTGTGCTGTGCAACTAGTCTGTGTAATCAAAAATAGACTTAATATACAAATTATTGTTTTCATTGGTTTGTATTGAAAAAATTTAACAATTATATGTCAAAAATAGCGTATTTTTGTCAAATAATAATAATATGATAAAATGAAAAAGAATATTTTCGCAATTGCTTTATTGGTGGCGGTTTCTTTGCCATCAGTAATGAATTCACAAACGACTAGAAAGTCAGAAGTTGAGTCGAAATTTTTAGGAAGAGGTGTTCCTAGACCTGTTGAAGGACATGGTTTTGTTAGATGTCTTTCCACTGAATATGAGAATTATTTGCAATCTAAAGATCCTAAAAGATTAAATGAGGAACAATTTGAGGCTTGGTTAGCACCGCTCATCAAAAAACAATTGGAAAACAAATCTCAAGTTGGAAATGTGATTACTATACCTGTTGTAGTCCATGTAATTCATAATGGTCAAAATATTGGTACAGCTCCTAATATTACCGATGCACAAGTACAATCTCAACTTACTGTTATGACACAAGATTATAGAAGGTTGACAGGTACACCGGGATTCAACACTAATCCTGTAGGTGCAGATGTAGAAATAGAATTTGTATTAGCAAAAGTGGATCCCAATGGAAATCCTACCAATGGGATTGACAGAATAAATCTTTGCCAAGGAAGTTGGTCAACTGATGACATCAATGCTATTGTAAAACCACAGACTATTTGGGATCCTAACCAATATATGAATATGTGGAGTGTGAAATTTTCCGATCCATCTTTACTAGGTTATGCACAATTTCCATCTAATTCTACCTTAGGTGGATTAGCTGCAAATGGAGGTTCTGCAAGTACAGATGGAGTAGTTTGTAATTTCTCTACCTTTGGTAGTACGGACTATAACGACGGAACTTTTCTGATGGCTGCTCCTTATGACAAAGGTAGAACCATGACACACGAGGTTGGACATTTCCTAGGATTAAGACATATTTGGGGAGACAATACAAGTTGTGTGGTTAATGCCTTGGATAGTCAAAAAGACTATTGCCCGGATACTCCAGCTGCAAATGCTCCTAACTATGGTTGCCCTGTTGTGGACTCTTGTCCAATAGACCCAGGTAACGATATGGTGCAAAACTATATGGACTATTCCAATGATACTTGTATGAATATTTTTACCCTAAACCAGAAAACAAGGATAAGAACGGTAATGGATAATTCTCCAAGGAGAAGCACCCTGAAAACATCTACAAAAAATATTGCAATCGCATTATTCCCTAATGATGCTGAATTAAAAGTTGAAGGAATGTGTGCAGACGCTTTGAAATGCGGAAGTAATTTGTTGAAATTTGCTATTATCAATCGTGGGACAAATCCTTTGACATCGGCAACAATATCTTATTCTGTGAATGGAGGTGCTGCACAATCCTATAACTGGACTGGAAATTTGACTCAAGACAAATGGAATTATTTTTCTGTGCCTGTAAATAGTACTGTTACAAGTGGGCCTGTTTCCGCTATGATTGTTTCAGCAAATGGGGGTGTAGATCAAAGAGCTACAAATGATTCTGCTACTGGTTATTACAACCAAATTGTTACCAATCCGGATTATTTTAACACAGCAACTGTAGCATTCAAATTACAAAGAGACCAATATGGTTCCGAAACAACTTGGACACTTACCAATAGTGCTGGACAGGTTGTAAAAGCAGGTGGTCCATATAACGACACTGCTAATCCTGGACTTATTTCTCAAACTTGGACGCTTCCACAAGATTGTTATAACTTCCAATTGTATGATGCTTATGGAGATGGAATGTCTTCTACCGCAGGAACTTATGTGGAATTGAAAACTTCTGCAGGTGCAACCATGTTCTACGCTACTGGCGATAGTTTTACGACCGAAACCGGTAAGATGTTTACTACACAATTCTTGGCAACCGGTGAAAGTTCTTTTGCCAATGAAGTTCAAATATATCCTAATCCTGCAGTTGATATTCTTAATATAACCAAAGTAACAGCAAGGGCTTCTTTTGAAATTCATAATACTGTTGGACAATTGGTAAGCAAAGGAAATGTAAATGACAATAAAGTGCATATTTCTAATCTAGAAAAAGGAGTTTATTTCATAACTGTAAAAGAAGGTCAAATAAACAAAACAGTGAAATTCATTAAAAAATAATAATCCAAACAATATTTAATACAAAACTCCAATGTACTGTTGGAGTTTTTTTAATTTAAAAAAGTATTAATGATTTTGTATTATACTTGAAAAAAAGATTGGAATATTACAATTAAATCATAAAAAAGTTTTAGATTTGTACGATTAATATGTTAATAAATATAATTATGAAGAAACTCTTTACATTTTGGCTTCTTCTCTTTATGTACACGATGTCTATTGCACAATGGAGTCCAGCTACATTTGGAAAAGAAGGTAATAGTACAAGCTCAAAAGACTTGTACTATAAGTTAAATCTAAACGAGTTAAGAGCGAAATTGAAGTCTGCACAGGAAATGGGAAGAAATTCCAAACCTGTTGTGGTATCTATTCCTACCTTGGACGGGAAAATTGAAAACTACAATGTGTATAGTTTTCCTGTTGTGGTTAGCGAATTGGCAGAAAAATATCAATTGGGTTCTTACTCTGGTGTTGCGGTTAATGACCCGACAAAATCTATTAGATTTAGCGTTGCTCCCAATGACTTTCAATGTATGATGGTTGTAAATGGTGAATATCAATTTATAGACCCTGTGGATAAAAATCTTGGGATATATAAAGTTCATCCTAAATCCAAACCATCTGTTGGTGGTAAAGCTTTTGTATGTTCTACAAAAGAAGATGTTGCTTACCAAGAGCAAATGAAGCAATTATATGCCAAAGGAAATAACTTTAGCAACAACCCTGCTGATTTTTCCAAAAGTTCCGACAAAAAATACAGAACTTTACGATTGGCAATGTCTGTTACTGGAGAATATACCCAGTATTTCGGTGGAACAGTTGCTGGTGCTCTAACTGCGGTTAATGCTACGCTTACCAGGGTAAATGGTGTATATGAAAAGGATTTTGCATTGCACCTTAATTTGCAAAATTTCCCACAACTTATCTACACCAATCCTGCAACAGATCCATATTCTCCATCTGCCCAGATGAATAACTGGAATTTGGAACTCCAACAAAACCTCACCGCAACTATTGGTAATGCAGCTTATGACATCGGACACCTTTTTGGTGCTGATGGTGGAGGTGGAAATGCGGGTTGTATTGGTTGTATCTGTATAGATCCTGCCAATGCTAACTCTAAACAGAAAGGTTCTGGTTTTACTTCTCCTGCTGATGGTATTCCTCAAGGAGATAATTTTGATATAGATTATGTAGCCCACGAAATGGGACACCAAGTTGGAGCTAATCATACTTTTTCACACCAGTTAGAAGGGGCTGGAGTAAATGTTGAACCTGGTTCTGGTTCTACTATTATGGGTTACGCCGGGATTACTGGTCCTAATACCGATGTACAAGCACATTCCGATGCCTATTTTCATACAGTAAGTATTGGACAAGTACAGACCAATCTTATTGCAAAGACTTGTGATGTGGAAACTCCTATTACCACTGATCCGCCGGTAATTGCAGCTTTACCTACTTATAATATTCCAAAAGGAACTGCTTTTGTATTGACAGGTGCTGCTACTACTTTGGTTAATAATGCAACTATGACCTATGTATGGGAAGAAAGAGATAATGCCACAGTTGCTATTAATAAAACCAACCTAGGAAATACTACTTCTGGTGCATCTTTTAGATCTATCATGCCTTCTATCAACTCAACAAGATATTTTCCTAGACTATCTTCGGTACTCAATGGTGTTTTAAATAATGCGAACAATCTATGGGAAGCTGTTTCTACAGTTGCAAGAACTCAAAATTTTGCTTTCACTGTTAGAGATAATAATCCGACTTCCAACCAACAACAAACCCAAACAGCTACCCAACAAATTATTGTGGGGAATGATGGACCGTTTAAAGTAAATACAACTGCTGTTACCAACAACGCACCTACAACTATTACTTGGAATGTGGTAAATACAACTGCTGCTCCATACAATGTTGCGAATGTAAAGATTGATTTTACTTCAGACAATGGTACAACTTGGACAGTGCTTTCTGCATCTACTCCGAATGATGGTACTGAATCTTTAACATTTACTGGTCTTACCAATGGACAAACAGTAAAAATTAGAGTGAGTGCAATAGGAAATGTTTTCTATGCGGTTTCTAGTGCAGTGGTTACTGCTGCTCCAACAGTTGCTACATTGCCATATACACAACCATTCACAACTAATGATTTTACATTTGTTAATGGAACTTCCAACAAATGGGTATATGGTTCGGCTGCTGGTAATCCTGCCAATTCTATTTATATCTCTAATGATAATGGTGCTACCAACACTTATCTTTTGACAAGTGCTAGCGTTAATCATGCTTACAATGATTTCGCAATTCCTGGTGGAACTACCTTGGCTACTTTTGGTTTTGATTGGAGATCTGTAGGAGAAGGAACCTCGCTGGATTATTTCAGAGTTTGGCTAGTTCCATCAACTTTTACTCCTGTAGCCGGAACGCAAATTACTGCTGGTGCTGGAAGGATACAAGTTGGAGGTAATTATAGTCTAAAATCTACTTGGCAAACTTACCTGAATGTTGCTCAAAATTTAACAACATTCGCAGGACAAAATATGCGTTTGGTATTCGAGTGGAGAAATGATTCCAGCCTTGGTACTCAACCTCCTGCAGCAATTGATAATATTAATTTATTAATTCCTACCTGCCAAGTACCAACCAATATTACTTTTACTGCAATTACTCCTAATACAGCAACTATTAACTGGACAGCTGCAAATCCGGTACCTGCTAGTGGTTATGAATATTATATTTCTACCATAAACACTCCACCAACTGCTGCAACTGCTCCAACTGGGACTTCTGCAACTACTTCTGCAATTGCAACAGGGCTATTGCCAAATACTGTTTATTATGTATGGGTAAGGTCTAGATGTTCTGCAACAGATACAAGTATTTGGATGACAGGTGGAAATTTCACAACTGGACAAATTCCTGCAAGTTTACCTTACACTCAACCATTTACTGGACCTAATGATTTTACATTTAACAATGGTACACAAACCAACAAATGGTTCTATGGTGCTGCTGCTGGTAATCCTGCAAATGCTATTTATATTTCAGATGATGTAGCAGGAGCTACCAACAATTATAGTGTTTCATCTGCTTCCGTAACTCAAGCCTATAGAGATTTGGCAATTCCTAACGGAGCTACCAATGCAACTTTTATGTTCGATTGGAGATGTTACGGAGAAAGTTCTTATGACTATTTTAGAGTTTGGTTAGTGCCTACCTCTTACGCATTAGTTCCAGGAGCTCAAATTACAGCTGGTGCAGGTAGAGTACAGATTGGTGGTAACTTTGGACTACAAGGTTCTTGGCAAACTTATTTCAACCCATCGGTTAATATTTCTGCTTTTGCTAATAACACCATGCGTTTGGTTTTCGAATGGAGAAATGATAGTAGTGGTGGAACACAACCTCCTGTTGCTATTGACAATATAAATGTGTTGATACCTACTTGCCAGGTTCCTACGGCTCTTGCATTTAACACCATTACAGCAAACACAGCAAATATTACTTGGACAGCTGCTAATCCTGTACCTGGAAGTGGATACCAATATTTCGTTTCAACAACAAATACTCCACCTACCGCTGCTACGGTTCCTACAGGAACTTCTTTGACTACTTCTGCAACATTGACAGGTCTATTACCTAATACTACTTATTATTTCTGGGTAAGATCCAAATGTACAGCAACAGATTTCAGTCTTTGGATGACGGGGCCAAGCTTCGTAACAGGTCAAATCCCTGCAACATTACCATATACCCAACCATTTACAGGTCCTAACGATTTTACTTTTGTTAATACAGGACAAACCAACAAATGGTTCTATGGTGCAGCAGCTGGTAACCCTGCTAATTCCAT
>JAFDZJ010000228.1 GCA_018266965.1 Bacteroidota bacterium | reverse complement strand
TTTGAATTTCTTTTTATAAGCTCGAAATTTTATTTCTACTTGAAAACCGTATCCTTTTAATTTTATTTTCTCTAAACCTATTTCTTCCAAAACTCTCCTTGAAAAACAAACGAATCCCGCTGTAGTGTCGTGGATAGGTATTCCTAATACAAGCCGAACATATTTGGATGCGAAGTAAGAAAGCAAGACCCTTCCCATTGGCCAGTTGACAACATTCACACCATTGGAGTATCTGGAGCCTACTGCCATATCCGCTTTTGTACAAGCTTCAAAAAGCCTGATTAAATCGTTTGGATTATGAGAGAAATCGGCGTCCATCTCAAAAATATAATCATAGTTGTTTTGTAATGCCCAAGAAAATCCGTGCAGGTAGGCTTTTCCAAGACCATCTTTATTTTTTCTAATAGACAAATGCAAATGATGAGGATAGTCATGTTGCAAACCCTTCACTATTTCAGATGTTCCATCGGGTGACGAATCATCGACAACCAATATATGAAAGTCTTGGTTGAGGTTCAGTACAGTAGAGATTATATTTTGTATATTCTCCTTCTCGTTATAGGTTGGTATGATTACTAATTTCTTCATTTTCGTGTGCAAAGATAAGTAATTCTGTATTTTGATTTTTAGCGGATTAAAATTATCTCTACTTTTGCAAAAAATACACCATTGGTATCAACCACTTTTATTAATATTATAAGAAATACAGAAAATTATGATTGGGCAATAGCAACAATTGTCTTCTGCATATTCATCTATATTATTATGCTTCAATCTCTAAATAGGGAATCCAGTATAAAAGATTTTATTTTGCAGTTGCCATCAGAAAGTGCTAATGTATTGGGCAATTGGCTTATAGTTTCTTCTGTATTCCTCTTTTCTATAACAATTGTTATCTCTCAATTTGTACCAATTGTTCCCAAAACAATTTCGGAATACCAAATTCTAGGTTGGGAGCTTAACAAATGGGGATTTACATTTCTTACATTTGTAATTTATTATTTTTCAAAATCTTTGTTTACATTTATATTTTATATGAGTATAGGTGAAGAGAAAAAATGGAATTCCTTACAATTTGTAGCCACAAAATTTTATTTTATCTTGTCAATTATTTTAATGTTATTAGCTATCGCTTTATTTTATTTTAATATAAATACTCAATTGATATTATGGTATTTGTGGGTGTTTTTGGGATTTGCATTTGTGTTTAAGCTCTTTTTTTATTCATTTAACAAAAACGCAATATTACCAAGCAAATGGTACTATAAAATTTTGTATATTTGCACCCTCCAAATTATACCTTTTGTTGTACTTTGGAAATTGCTATTTATATAAAAACTAACAAAGGAAAAGTGATGAAAATAAAGTCTATCTTAGTATCTCAGCCTAAACCGAGTGAGTCTTCACCTTATTTGGAAATTGCGAAAAAAGAGAAAATAAATATCGAATTCAGACCCTTTATTCATGTAGAAGGAGTTGATGCAAAAGAATTAAGAACTCAAAAAATTGATCTTTCCCAATACTCTGGGGTAATACTAACTAGCAAAAACGCTGTGGATCACTATTTTCGTTTGGCGGAAGAAATGCGTTTTGCAGTCCCAGACACTATGAGGTACATTTGCCAATCCGAGGCTATCGCCAACTATTTGCAAAAACATGTTGTCTATAGAAAAAGAAAAATTTCTTTCGGAGACAGAACTATTGCGGATCTTATTCCATTGTTCAAAAAATATCCGGACGACAAATATCTTATCCCATCAGCAGATGTGCTTAGTCAAACAACCATCGATGTACTGGACAAGTCTGGTATCGATTGGACTAGAGCTATCATGTACAGAACGGTAAGCTCCGATTTGTCGGATATAAAAATAAACGAATTTGATATGCTTGTTTTTTTTAGTCCACAAGAGATAAAATCTCTGCATCAGAATTTTAAAAAATTCAAACAAGGTGAAATGAAGATTTGTGTTTTTGGTGCAAATACTCAAAAAGCATTGGAAGAAGTAGGATTAAGAGCAGATGTGATGGCACCTACCAAGGAAACTCCTAGTATGACTATGGCAATAGAGAAATATATACGGGAGCTGAATAAATAATAGAATAAAAAATGTTTAGGGGTTGTTTTTAGAAAAAAACAACCCTTTTTTATGAAAATAATTATCGGAAAAATCTCAGCGTTCGTATTTATGATAATAAACAATATAAACATTTATAAACGCTTATAAACGCTTATAAACGACTATAAACATTTAAAATCGGTTAATAGCAGAAAAATACTTCTATTTTTACTAAAAAATGGAATATTATGCAAACAATTACTCAACATACACAGCAACAATATATAGTTATGTTTCGTCCTCAGCCAAAAGCAGGTCGAGTAAAAATTTATATTCCTTACTCCTTCACTACTGAACGGCAGGAATTTAAGAAATTAAACTCGTCTTTTTATCATGCCCAACAGAAGCTATGGAGTGTTATCAATACTACAGAAAACATAGCACTAATAAAAGCTTTATTTGGTAACAAGCTGATAATTAAAGATATGGATAAGCAAGCCGTAATGCCAAAAATTGTGCAAAGCCCTAAAATGGAAGTGACATTGGCTCAAAACCATCAAAAAATGGTATTAAAAGGGCTTAGTTCTCGAACAATAACAACTTATGAAGGTGCTCTAAAACAATTCTTTAAATACTTTGAATCCTATGATTATAAAGATATCAGCAAAGAACAAATAGAAGGATTTCTATATCATCTCATTTCAAAATACAAAATTAGTGAGAGCCAACAAAATACTATGATTAATGCTATTAAATGCTATTATGAGCACACCTTAGGTATGCCACGAGAGTATTACCAAATTACTCGTCCAAAAGGGAGTGTTAATTTACCTAATGTATTGAGTATAGAAGAAGTAGCGGCTATTATCAACTATCCTAAAAATATAAAACATAAAGCTATTTTGCACTTAATTTATAGTGCCGGTTTGCGAATTAGTGAAGTGATACGATTACGAATTAAGGATATACATAGCGATCAAGGTTTTATTTTTATCAAAGACAGTAAAGGTAAAAAAGACAGACATACCGTATTAAGTCCTTATTTATTAGAGTTATTGCGAACCTATTATAAACAATACAAGCCAGCCTATTGGCTATTTGAAGGACAAACTGGAGCACAATATTCCGTTCGTAGTATTCAAAACATATTTCGAGAAGCTGTAGAGGCTACCGGTAGCAATCCTTGGAGTACACCTCATACATTAAGACATAGTTTTGCTACACACTTGATGCAAAAAGGAGTAAATATTCGATTCATTCAGAGTGCTTTAGGGCATAGTAATATTAAAACTACAGAGATTTATACAAAGGTAATAGGAATCAATAATAAAAATTTCACAAGTCCTTTGGATTTTTTATATGAATCATTTATATTTGCAAACAAAAGTATATAAGAACTCACTTACATAGTGAATATTGACGCAATAGAAGATGTGAGTGGCGTATATACTAATGTTGGCAGACATTTTATAAAAAGCCCGTCCCAAAATGAAACGGCGGATTTCTAAAAACAGTCGGAATTACCGAAACAGCGACTATAAATTTTTCTGAAAGTAGGAAGTAAAATTTTTATATGAGAATATTTTTAGCAATTTTAGGCTTTATTGTTGGCAATTTATTGGGTATTGCAATCTTGGCAATGATAACAACAGCATCAAACTCTGAAATGGGCAGTCCCTTTATTTTAGCGACAATTTCAGGAATAATCTGTGCGATAATTGGTTATAATCTTCCAAAAAAGCAAGGAGAAAAGTAGTTGAATGGAAGTTCTAGGTTTTCAAGTCCTCTTCTTTGTAGTAATTCTTGTTAGTGGTTTATTTGGTCGTAAAGCAAGAAATTTTGTAGTAATTGCTTCTGTAATTTTCACGGTCATAATGGTTTTTATGACTTGGTTGATTATTCTTCAATTTGTTACAATTATTGTAGCATATTTTATTACAGAAAATTATGTTGAAAGTTCAAAAAAGAAACTTGATGATATTGATAAATCGTATGGCAGTGGTTGCTTGAGTTTGATTGTTGGAGGTGGAATTTTACTAATTATTCTAAAATTATGCTCAGATAATTATAAATCGAATTCTACAACTATTTCGGATGAAAATACTTCTGCAAAAACAAAAAGTATTGCTGTAGAACCTGAATACGCTTCAGAAATAACTTCTTATCAAAATCAAAATTTTACAGAAAACTCTGCGAGTGAATTCAATAACACTTATGAATTTGAACAGAATGAATTTGATGAAAATAGAACTTCTAGTAATTCGCTTCTTTCAAATGAAGAAGTAATAAATAATTTCATATCAGCAGAAAATTCCAGGGATTTTGGCACAATGTCATTATACTTATCAGAATATCAAAAGCGCTTCTGGAATATCAAATTCCCTCAAAGTCAGCAAATAAGCAATAGTTATTACCAAACTTGGTCTAAATATGATTATACACACACAGAAATTTTAGGAATGCGAGAAATAAATCCTTATCATTACATCGTAAAAGTTAGATTTGAGTATGACGGAAAATCTAAAATAAATATCATAAATTTTGAATTTGACTATGCGAATAATATCACAGCAATATACTAAAAAAAACTTCTGCCAACATAGTATTGGCAAAATGCGGGGTTAAGTACAAAATTGAAAAGCAGAAATATTTAGCCGCCGCTGCTTTTTCGTATTATTATTTTTTGTAATTTAACAATCCGAAAAAAGCATCGGCTCCACGCAGTCTAAATTGAACTTTCAGTTAAATTAAGCCC
>JAFDZJ010000227.1 GCA_018266965.1 Bacteroidota bacterium | reverse complement strand
GCTTGTAGATTTGCAGCAATAGCTTCTGCTGGATTTCCTTCGATATGATGTCTTTCCAACATGTGAACCAATTCGCCATCTTTGAACAAAGCAATACATGGAGAACTTGGTGGGAAAGGGACAAGGTGTTTTCTGGTTTCTGCAACTGCCTCGGTATCATAACCTGCAAATACAGTTAGCAAATGTTCGGGTTTTTTATCTCCGTTCAATGACAAAATTGCACCTGGTCTTGCTGCTCCTGCAGCACAACCGCATACGGAATTTATCATTACTAGTGCTGTTCCACCAGCTTTCAATGCTTGGTTTACAGCTTCTGCGGTGGTAAGGTCTTGGAAACCTTTATCAGTAAGTTCTGCTTTCATAGGCAAAACTAATTCTTGTGGATACATAATTTATTTTTTTAGATGTTTAAATTTTTAGATATTAGAGGTTAGAGGTTAGAAATTAGAGGTTAGATGTTAGAGGTTAGATTTTAAGATGATTGATAGTAGTTCCGACAACAAATCACTAATAACCGACAACCAACAACCAACAACCAACAACTGATAACTGATAACCAACAACTATTAATTATCTTGTGATTGTTTTTTCTGTTTTTCAGCTTTTTTTTCCAGTCCGTCTTTTGTTTCGTTCAGTTCTAGTACGAGTGATTCTCCTTCGGAAATTTGTTTATTTACCAATAAATCCGCCAACAAATCTTCTATATATTTTTGTATAGCTCTTTTCAATGGTCTTGCTCCGAAATCTTTGTCCCAACCTTTGGCTACTATAAAGTCTTTTGCATCATCTGTCAATTCAACATGATATCCAAGTGCTTCCAATCTTTTGTAAAGTTTGGAAAGTTCTAGGTCTATTATTTTTCTAATATCATCTTGTACCAAAGAGTTGAAAATAATAATGTCGTCTATCCTATTGAGGAATTCTGGTGCAAAAGCTTTTTTCAGTGCATTTTCTATGGTGCTTCTGGCTCTTGCATCTGTGGTTGTTTTTTTGGCAGTTGTTCCGAAACCAACACCATCGCCAAAATCCTTCAAATCTCTAGTGCCAATATTAGAGGTTAGTATAATGATGGTATTTCTGAAATCTATTTTTCTTCCCAATGAATCGGTAACATGCCCTTCGTCTAGGATTTGTAATAGGATATTGAAAACATCGGGATGGGCTTTTTCTATTTCGTCTAAAAGCACTACGGAATAAGGTTTTCTTCGGACAGCCTCTGTAAGTTGTCCACCTTCTTCGTATCCTACATATCCCGGAGGAGCTCCTACAAGCCTAGAAACAGCAAATTTCTCCATGTATTCGCTCATATCTATACGGATAAGTGCATCGTCCGAGTCGAATAATTCTTTTGCCATCACTTTTGCCAGTTCGGTTTTACCAACACCTGTTGTCCCAAGGAAAATAAAAGTTCCTATTGGGTGGTTGGGATCTTTCAGACCTGCTCTGTTTCTTTGGATTGCTTTTACTACTTTTTTTACTGCATCTTCTTGTCCTATTACTTTTCCGTTGAGTTTGGCATCCATTTGTGCGAGTTTGTCCAACTCATTTTTACCTACTTTGGTAACAGGTACCCCACTCATCATGGAAACTACTTCGGCAACATTTTCTTCGGTTACGGTTTCTTTTTTTTCTTTTACTTCTTTGTCCCAAATATCTTGTGCTGCTACCAGTTCTCTTTGTAGTCTTTCTTCTTCATCTTTCAATCTTCTAGCTTCCAAATAGTCTTGTCTTTTTACAGCATCATGTTTGAGGTTTTTTATTTCTTCAATTTTTTTCTCATTTTCGATAATGGTAGAAGGGACTTTCATATTTTTGATATAAACTCTGGAGCCAGCTTCATCTAGTGCATCGATGGCTTTGTCTGGGAGAAATCTATCTGTTATATATCTGGCTGTTAGATTAACACATGCGTTTATAGCTTCTGGAGTATAGACAACATTGTGGTGATCTTCATATTTTTCTTTTATTTGGTTGAGGATAAGGATGGTTTCTGGGATAGAAGTTGGTTCCACCATTACTTTTTGAAATCTTCTTTCTAATGCACCATCTTTTTCTATATATTGTCTATATTCGTCGAGGGTAGTGGCACCAATACACTGTACTTCGCCTCTTGCCAAAGCTGGTTTGAACATATTGGAAGCATCTAAACTCCCCGTAGAACTTCCGGCTCCAACTATGGTATGTAACTCGTCTATGAATAATATGACATCTTTGTTTTTTTCTAACTCGGTCATGATGGCTTTCATCCTTTCTTCGAATTGCCCACGGTATTTTGTTCCTGCCACCAAACTTGCCAAATCCAATGTTATAACCCTTTTGTTATACAATACTCTGGAAACTTTTTTTTGTTGAATTCTTAATGCTAAACCTTCTGCGATAGCGGATTTTCCAACACCAGGCTCACCAATAAGTAATGGGTTGTTTTTTTTTCTTCTAGAAAGTATTTGTGATACTCTTTCGATTTCTTTTTCTCTTCCGATAACAGGGTCTAGTTTGCCATCACTTGCAAGAGAAGTAAGGTCTCTCCCAAAATTATCCAAAGTTGGAGTTTTGCTTTTACTTGGATTAACTGTGCCAAGAGGTTTTCTCATTTGTTCATACTCATCTCTTTCGTCATCATCATCATAGGCTCCCATTTTAGGACTTTGACCAAGATTTTTCAACATAATTCTGTATTCTTTTGTTGCTCTTTCATAATCGATTTCATAAGCAGCCAATACATTAGTAATAGGATCCTCGTGCTTGAAAAGTATTGCTAACAAAAGATGAACTGTGTTAATTTCTGAACTTTGATATTGTCGCCTTTCCAATTCT
>JAFDZJ010000226.1 GCA_018266965.1 Bacteroidota bacterium | reverse complement strand
TTGTTGTGTGAATGGAAAACACATGTATCATACATCATTGAACTACATTTTTAATGTAGTTTCCAAATATGTATAGGTTTCCCTATTTGGAGATATGTTTTGAATCAACATTTTGGGGTGGTTTGCAAGGGAGGGTGGTTGGTAAAATTGAGAAGTCCAAAGTGAACTTTAAATCATTTGGTATTCTTGCTGTGTGAATGGAAACCACATGTATTATATATCAGTGAGCTGCATTTTTTATCCCCCGTCGATTGGTATATGATTTATGAGAGAATTCAACAACACTAAAAATCATCATTTTTTGATGCATATGTACAACTGTTGATAGTTGGTGTGGATATGCAAACTTGAAACATGAATTACTATGTGAGAACGTTGAGTGGTGTCGGTAAAATCGATGCAAATGCATTGTATAAGTCTTAAATATGATGTGCGCATGCGTGGCATATAACATATACGATTGGTTCATATAGAGATATCCGGGCAAAGTCATAGTACTATTAACACACCAAAAAATTAATACCAAATCGAAAAGTGATTATTTTTCGCTGAGATTCTAAATGAGAGGAGGTATTTATAGGGGGAATATATGTGCATTGTGGGTGTATGGCATATATGATTGGTTCGTGTCTAAAAATAGACATCATGATATATATAAGATGTGTACTTTGAACACTGTGATACAATGTGAAATATAGGAGTGGTGTCGGTAAAATTGATTCAAATGCATTGTATGGGTAGGGGTTGTGATGTTTGTATGCGTGGCATATAACATATACGATTGGTTCATATTGAGATATCCGGGCAAAAGGGTATAGTACTGTTGACTCACCAATATATTTATACCAATTTTGAGAGGTGGTATTTTTTTGCTGGAAAATTTATTGGAGCAAGGTATTAAGAGGGGGAATGTATGTGCATACCGCTTATATGGCATATATGACTGGTTCATGTCTAAAAATAGGTCCAAAGTGGGGTGATGTTACTATTAACTCATAAGGGTGTTAGAACATGAATTACTATGTGAAAATGGTGAGTGGGGCATATAAAATTGAGGTGTATAGACTACAAATAATGTGTACTTTATGAATCACATGTGCTTTATAGTGATATCTGATATTATTTTTGTTGGTCGATATCAAGGATAATAGGGATATGTGCACCAACTCATGTGTTGACTTTGAACACTGTGATACACCATGAAATAATGGAATGGTGTCTGTAAAATCAATGTGGATATGATGTATACATTGTGGCAAGTACGTCCATATACGTGGCATATGACATATATGGCTGGTTCATATGTGGATATCCGGGTATAGTCATAGTTGACACTCAAAGTATTAATGAACATTGAATACTCTAATACAATATGAAATAATGGAATGGTGTCTGTAAAATCGGTGCAAATGTAATTTATACATTGTGGCAAGTACGCTCATATGCGTGGCATATGACATATATGATTGGTTCACATATTGGTATCAGGGCAGAGTGGTAGTTGATAGTACGCATAGCACTGTCATATAACACTGTGATACAATATGAAATAATGGAATGGTGTCTGTAAAATTGATGATAATATAATGTACAGACTGTGTGTAGCACGCCCATATGCGTGGCATATGGCATATATGTCTGGCTCACATATTGGTATCAGGGCAGAGTGGTAGTTGATAGTACGCATAGCACTGTCATATAACACTGTGATACACCATGAAATAATGGAATGGTGTCTGTAAAATCGGTGCAAATGTAATGTATACATTGTGGCAAGTACGCTCATATACGTGGCATATAACATATATGTCTGGTTCACATATTGGTATCAGGGCCAATGTCGTAGTGGATGGTTGACTATTAGTGAACATTCAACACTGTGATACAATATGAAAATGGTGAGTGGGGCATATAAAATTGATGTGGATATAATGTACAGACTGTGTATAGCACGCACATATGCGTGGCATATGACATATACGATTGGTTCACATATTGGTATCAGGGCATAGTGATAGTTGATACTCTAAGTACGAATGAACATTCAACACTGTGATACAATATGAAAATGGTGAGTGGGACATATAAAATTGATAAGAATGTAATGTATGGATGTGGTTTATGATGTGTGTATGCGTGGCATATAACATATATGTCTGGTTCACATATTGGTATCAGGGCATAGTGATAGTTGAGAGTCAACTATTAAGTGAACATTCACCACTGTGATACAATATGAAAATGGTGAGTGGGGCATATAAAATCGGTGTGGATACATTGTATGGATTGTGACAATGCTGTGCGCATGCGTGGCATATAGTATATATGACTGGTTCACATATTGGTATCGCTAAGTGTATGTGTTGCGGGTGTGGGTGGGTGGTGTCATTGTTATAGTTGGTACTATCAACTTTTTTGGCCCGGATAGCAAAAGTGTGCGTTTGATGTGCGGGAATGGTAGGCAATGGTGTGGTGAGTCTAGGCATATATGGTTTATTGGGGTTTGGGGGTGTATGAGTGTCTCATATATACCCCTCTTACCCCCTCTCTCTATATAAGTGGGGGTATAAGTACATGTATCTCCACAACCAGTAGAGTGGTGATGGTGGGAATGGTATTTCTAAGTTTGTCTTGAGCCCCTCTTTCGTTCTGGATGGATAATCCATACCTTGTGCGTATATTTTCTAATCGAGTACATGTACTTCTATAGTCAATTGAGACATTCACCATCTGTATAGTTGTAATTAGGATATCTCCGTGGGTAGTGCTTGGATTCACATACTTTAAACGCTGGGACTTACACAATTACATTGCGCATCAATGTGCATATGTGGTTATGACGCGGTGTCATTTGCGGATGACGTCATTACTTTTTTCGAAAGTGTCATTATAGTTGGTACTATCAACTTTTTTGCCCGGATAGCATAAATAAGTTTTTTATGTGCGGGAATGATAGAGAATTAAATGCTGAGTCTATGCATATATGGTTTATATATGTTTGGTGGTGTATGAGTATGAGTATGGTGGTGGTCTTACCCCCCCATAACCTATTGGGGGTATATGAGTGGGGGTATATGTACCTATATCTCCACAACCAGTAGAGTGGTGATGATGAATGGGGTATTTCTGAGTTTGTCTTGAGCTCCTCTATATTTGTATATCAATATCATATACCGTGTGCGTATGTTTCCTAATCGAGCTAATGTACTTCTATGGTGGGGGGTAAAAGTCTCAATTGAAAAAGTGGTGATATAGTTGTAATTAGAATAACTTCGCGGGTAATGCCTCAAATGACATACTTTAAACACTCAACGGTAGGTAATTACATTGCGCATCAATGTGCATATGTGGTTAAGACACCACTCTACTCCCCGATGACGTCACTTCATAATTCGAAAGTGTCATTATTGATAGTACTATCAACTTTTTGGCCCGGATAGCATAATTGGGTATTTTATGTGCGGGAATGGTAGAGAATTAAATGCTGAGTCTATGCATATATAGTTTGTATATGTTTGGATGACTTTTAGTATGAGTATGGTGGTGGTCACACCCCCTCTCTCTATATAAGTGGGGGTATAAGTACATGTATCTCCTCAACCAATAGAGTGATGATGGTGGGAATGGTATTTCTGAGTTTGTCTTGAGCCCCTCTACCTTTCTAGAATGATAATCCATACCTTGTGCGCATATTTTCTAATTGAGTACATGTACTTCTATGGTCAATTAAGACATATCCCCTCTGTATAGTTGTTATTAGGATATCTCCGTGGGTAATGCTCCAAATGACATACTTTAAACGCTGGGACCTACACAATGACAATACCTATCAGTTCCCATACCTAATTACATCACCACTCTATTCCCCGATGACGTCATGAAAAAATTCGAATAGGTATATATAGATAGTACTATCAACTTTTTTGCCCGGATAGCAAAAATGGGTATTTTATGAGGGGGAATGATAGAGAATTAAATGCTGAGTCTATGCATATATAGTTTGTATATGTTTGGGTGTATATGAACATACTATATATACCCCCCTACCCACCCCACCACCTATGGCAGAGGGGGGGTATGGGGGTATTCCTACATGTATCTCCACAACCAGTAGAGTGATGATGATGAATGAGGTATCCCTGAGTTTGTCTTGAACCCCTCTATCGTTCTAGAATGATAATTTATACCGTGTGCGTATATTTCCTAATTGAGCTTATGTACTTCTATGGTGGGGGGTAAAAGTCCTAATTGATATACCCCCTGTATAGTTGTAATTAGGCTAACTTTGCGGGTAATGATCCAAATGACATACTTTAAACGCTGAAATGTTTGTAATATTAATGCGCGTTATTTTCATTAATGGGTCATGACACCATCACACTATTATGACGTCATCGATACATGGGTACATAGACAAGTACATTACACTATAGGTGATACTTAAAATACATATATCTTCACAACCAATAAAGTGGTGATAGTGAAATGAATGTTACTGAGATGGAGAAGGTCTCTACATTCTATTTATGCAATTTATTTAATTAGTTTATAATAAAAAAAATTGATATATACTACTATAGACATGTACATATACTCTTTGACACTTGTGTTCACTATGGCATCACAAGCATGTATCTCCACAACCAATAGAGTGGTGATGATGAAATAAAGACCACAGTGGAGGGCAAGGACCATACCATATAATTATGCAATTAATTTAATTATTTTCTAATTATATTCATAAACTACCTATCTATGTACAATGACTCACACATGCACGCACAGACACTCCCACGCACACCCACACATTCAAACACATATTACTATCTATACAGCGTATATTATGACATCTTGTAGCATCCCCCGGATAGCCCTACACGAGAGGAGTGTGAATCAATAACGAGTTTATATTAAAACATGCAATATGAAGCAATAATGACGTCACAACACACAACCACACATATATACATTACACAGCGAGCAAGTACGTGCAGCCATCAGTTCAAGATGGGGGCGCCTGCTATCAGGGGAGGGCTAATAACGCACAAGTCCAAAGAGCCATCAGTACACCCAGATACCAACGGCAAAAGGGGGAGATGCACTGTAGTACTTATAAGTGTACTATTAGTGCATCTCCCCCTTGTATTTTATTGTTTTATAGAGTGTTTTTCTTTTGTACTTGTACATTGGTACTTTGTACTTTTATTCTTTCTTTTTATAGAGTGTTTTGTCTTATAGAGTGTTGTTGTATTGTTGTGCACACATACACAATTGGTGTATATGCACACTAAAAAGTTTACAAATCGCTGAACACGGGCTTAATCTCAACAGATCGTAGCAACTAGGCTACTCTACTGTTTACAATACCCAGTTCTAGTTTAAGTCGTCTGCAAAGGATTTATCCCCTCAAATATTTGAAATTATAATTTACCGGTGCGCCACCAGCAGTCGTACTTCGCTGCCAGCCTCGCATTCCCAGTTGGTATGACCCAGGAGCAACACTAATATGGCATTGCCCTACTGTTGTCTGCTAACATTAGAGGAGGGCTTTTTACGGCAATATCATCGCGTTCTAGCACGGATTCTGACTTAGAGGCGTTCAGTCATAATCCGACGGATGGTAGCTTCGCGCCAGTGGCTTTTCAGCCAAACGCAAATACCAATTATCCGAATCAACGGTTCCTCTCGTACTGAGTTGAATTACTATTGCAATGACCAAAGGTATCACTAAAGCTTTTACACTTTCCCTTA